>JAILHT010000027.1 GCA_024695665.1 Lachnospiraceae bacterium | reverse complement strand
ATGCAGGAGTCAAAGTCCTGTGCCTTACCGCTTGGCGATAGCCCATTGCTTTGCTTACTGCATCAAGCAAGGGTGGATACAGGGATTCGAACCCTGGGCCTCCAGAGCCACAATCTGGCGCGCTAACCAACTGCGCTATACCCACCATGAATATCATGGATATTTTTTTAGCGAAGATTATTCGCAAAACGTGCTCGAAGGGATTCGAACCCCCGACCCACGGCTTAGAAGGCCGTTGCTCTATCCAGCTGAGCTACGAACACACATACCTTTTAAAGGTAAAGCGGGTGATGGGAATCGAACCCACGTATCCAGCTTGGAAGGCTGGTGTTCTACCATTGAACTACACCCGCATGTCAAGTCTCTCAAATCGACTACATACATTTTGCTATATAAGTCGGGGTGACAGGATTCGAACCTGCGACCCCCTGGTCCCAAACCAGGTGCTCTAGCCAAACTGAGCCACACCCCGATTCTTTTTTGCCTCTCGAAACATGTTTCCGTTTCGTGACGCAATATGTAGTCTATCTCATAAAAGTATAATTGTCAACAACTTTTTTTAGTTTTTTTCGTTTTATGTTTCAACACCTATCGACGCTCTTAAATTCATATTTCGCAATACGCCATTCGAGATATTTTGACTAGGTTTTGCTTTGATCTAATCTACATATTTGAGTTCAAATTCCGCATTTCCCTCATCATCGACATACATGACAATATATGTTGCTCTTCTGTCCGCCTGACGCGGCCTCGACAAGCTTCCGGGATTGATCACCACTATATCTCCGTATTCAATCCTTGGCACATGAGTATGACCGTACATAGCGACGTTGCATTTCTTTTTTATTGCGGCCTGTCTCAGATCCCACAAGGTAAAATGAACATCATATTTGTGTCCGTGTGTCATAAATATATTCGATTTTCCAATTTTTAGTATTCTCTCTCTCGGAAGATCGCTGAAATAATCATTGTTTCCCGCAACAATATAAGTAGGACAGCCTGCCATGTCTTCTATGTAGTCCGCATAGCCTTCCACATCTCCCAGATGTAAAAGCATATCGTAAGGTGCTTCCCTCTCCAATGCCATTCTGAGCGTTGTATGATCTCCGTGAGTATCACTCACTATTATAACTTTCATTTTTAGTTTTTAACCTTCACAAGTGCTTTTTTGAGTTTGAGCGAATAACATATTTTAGAGCTTCTTAAGCATCATTCTGAGTGCATTGCCTCTGTGACTTACATTGTTTTTGTCTTCTCTGCTCAAAGCTGCCGTGGAGCATCCGTATTCATCGACATAAAAAATCGGATCATAACCGAAACCGTTTTCTCCCTCAGGCTTATATCCTATGTAGCCTTCTATTGTTCCTCTCACCACTTCCTCGCGTCCGTCATTCCATACCGCTGCAATGGCACAGACAAATCTTGCGGTCCTCTTCTCCTTCGGTACTCCTTCAAGCCTGTCGAGTATGGCCCTATTTTTTATATCATAGGAAGTGTCCTCTCCCAGGTATCTAGCCGAGTAGATTCCCGGCTCCTTGTTTAGATAATCCACCTCAAGTCCTGAGTCGTCCGCCATAACTATTATCTCGTCACTGTCTTTAAAAAGAGCATTGTCCTTATCATTCGCCTTCTTTGCTTTAAGAACTTCCGCAATAGCGCGGGCTTTTATCAATGCATTCTCCTCAAAAGTACTTCCGTCCTCCACAACATCTGTTGCGACACCGGCTTCCTTCATGGAGAGTATATTTGCGTTTACCCCCTCATATATCTCCTTTATCTCATCCATCTTTCCTTTGTTGCCGGTTGCAAATATCAGTGTTTTCATCTTATCTCCGTTTCTAAACTTACTCTTATTTTTTCCAAGTCTCGCGAGCGAGGCTTGAACTTTTATTCCTGTGATTCTTCGCTCGCATCAAAATTTCCGGCAAGGTAATCGCCCAGCACGGAAAAAATTGCATTTGCGACATTCACTCTGGCTTCCTCTGTGGACATAATCTCCAAATCGCCTGTATTGTTCATAAATCCCGGTTTTATCACGAGAACCGGTATATCCATGTCTTCCCAGCCGTCATCGTCATCGAGTGTGTGAACCCCTTTATCCGAGGTTCCGAGACTTTCTATAATGGAAGTCTTCAAAGTCTCAGCAATGGTTTGGGTAGAGTCACCCACTTCGTTGTACGAAACCGAGGTTCCGTTTATCGTGGACAGCATTCCGCTTGGTGTGTGATTCATTCTCACCGATATTATGATATCGGCACCGACTCCTTTTGCATAAGCTTCACGCTCTTCCTCGCTCAAAGTCTCATCCCCGAGTCTCGAAAAATAAAAACCTGTATCTTCCACATCCTTAAGAAGGTCCTTTAACTTCAGGCAAATGTCCAAGTTTATATTTTTCTCATCAATATTGTATTTTTCTACTCCGGTGTCGTCTCCACCGTTTCCTGCATCTATAAAAACTATCTTGTCATATATTTCAGTCGGTTTCTTGAATGTGAGGTAAAAGGCTTCCTCATCATAATCCGTGAAACACTCATACATATCCGACATACGCAAAGTCAACGTTCCGACTTTGTCGGCATACTCATAGTTCACATCCGAAAGAACCGATGTATCGCCGGTGACAGTCCTGTCCAAAAAATAGTTTTCGTCTGCGTATTTGAAACTGATGGTACATATCTCTTCTCTAAGATTGTGCTCTACTTTTACGCTCTCACCTTTGCAACCCAAAGGAAGATCAAAGCGCAAAGTCTGCTCTTTGACACTCACATCTTCAACAGTGTCATTTGCATAATCGATAAGCTCTATACCACTCATCGAAAGAAGCTTCTCTCTCTCCCTGTTTTGAGCTGTCAGTATCTCTTCTTTTTTCTTTGCGAAGGTGTCCTCCGCGACAGGGATAAAATACATCAAAAGAACGGAAAAAACCGCCATAATTCCCAGATACACCGCAGCTTTTTTTAGAATATGTCCTCTGAGGTCCGGCTGCATCACTGTACCTCCCTGCTGCTGTATGCCTTGAGACAGAGATTGCATCCGTTTGTCTGCTCGGTGCTCTCCCAGTACGAACCGTTCGACGAGATATAGCCCTCACCGTCATCGATTATCGCATCTGCGGTAGCCTCATCCCCGGCGTATTCGACAGCCATCGGATTTGTGGCTTCCGGAGTGTCAATCACTATGACAACAGCATATTTTTCACCGCCGGTCACAGCTTTCGGCTCGTCAAAATCTATTGTATAATAACCGGCATTTTTCAAAGTACCCTCGGCAACTTTCACTTCAGTATTTAGGGACGATGTATCCGTAAAATTGTTCACAAAATATACGGAGTACGTCGTATTTTGTCCTGTCGCATAGAATCCGCAGGCTTTCACATATTCATTTTCAAGAGCCGTATAAACGTTCGCCGCATAGATATCAGATCTGTTGTATCCGACCTGTCCTACCCAGCCGCAGAGATCGCTCTGGTATATTCTGTCATAATTGTCGGTAGCCTCAACCCCCGTGTAGATGACATTGTGGCTTCCGATATTTGTATCATAATAAGAGACGTAAAAATATCCGTTCTCACCGAAAGAATCTCCCCAGCTGTTCTGGCAGATAAATGCTCCATCTCCCTCGACGCTCGTTGTAAAATTGTCCTTCGAATAATTGTCATCCCAACCGACAATAACAACCTCGTGGTTTGGTTTTTCCGTTCCTATATAACAATATCCGTAAGTCTCATCATTATAATAAGCACCGCTGTCATAATTGCTTCTGATCGTGCTGTAGAGAGATGTCTCAACTCCACCGTATTTGAATACGGCCTCCTTGATCTTCTCATAATCCTTACCGTTTATCAGCTGAATCTCCTGGATGTGTTTTTCAGGAGAAAGGCCTTCCGGACTCACTCCGTCCCCAAACGGATCCTCCGCCTCGTACACCGGTCCCTGCCATGCAAGAAGATATGCCATAGCCATGGTGTACTCACCACTGTCCCCGGAAATCTTGGTAAAACTGTTTCTTCTGCTCATGTGGTCAGGCGAGTACTCGTAGGCTTCCATCGGAAGAAGATCCGACTCAAGCGCAGCGAGCGATGCAAATGCCCAACATGTTCCCGTCGATCCCTGATTCTTTACGGTCGAAGTTCTTCCCTTCTCCCTCAGATCGTATTTTGCCGGCAAAATCGAAGTCTCACCCGAATTGTCGTAGGCTGTTGCCCCGTTTGTCTCTATATCCCACTGGTAGTTGTACTGCAGGTTACTAGTGACATCCTCGAGGGAAACATAGAGCGAATTGTTCTTTTGAATCATCGCATCCTCGACATTTTCCGTCTCTCCGTTTACCGTTATTGTATTTTGTCCGAGACTAAGCGCCACTTCCTCGTCCCTCTTTTCAAGGAGAAGCGTGTTGTCCGGATAAAGATGAACAGAACAGTTCAAACTGTCCGTGAGAATATTCACGGGAACCATAATATTCAGATTGTCATCCATGAAAATATCATAAATGCTGTTGTTGTAGTCGTTTCCGTCGATAGATACCGTGAGGATGTTCTCATTTACAGACGCGGCAATAAGAGGATTGAAGGTCTCAGACTTGAGACTCCCTCCTCTGAAAGGATGCACATCAAGATAACTTGTGGTCGCAATATTAAATTTTATATAGCAAAGACTTATAACAATAAGTCCCATCACAATATATCTTCTGATGTGATACATTTGTTATTTCTCCCGTTTAGGTGGTTTCGGTCCCAGGAACTGATACAGATATGTCTTTAGCATACCATTGTATATCTTCCTGTTTTTGTCCGGCTTTCTTCCTATATATTTTGCTGCATCTTCATAGCTTGTGATCATAAACATAGACCATGAATCCAGACCTTTATATGCTTCGCCTATCTCAGTGTAGAGTTTTGGAAGCTCCTCCTTCTCGGAGATTCTCTCCCCATACGGAGGGTTTGTGATGATAAAACCATATTTTTTCGGATGGCTCATATCCGCAACCGCTCTCGCCTGAAAATGAATAAGTGAATCCACTCCGGCACGCTTTGCGTTCTCCCTGGCCGCCTTAACGACCTCAGGATCTATGTCATATCCCTGGATATCGACTTTGATATCCATATCTATCATATCTTTAGCTTCTTCCTTTACTTCATCCCATAGTTCTTTTTCTATGAGGTTTGTCCAAGTCTCAGCGGTAAAATGTCTGTTCATTCCCGGAGCTATGTTTGCGGCAATCATCGCCGCCTCTATAGGAAATGTACCTGAACCGCAGAAAGGATCCACGAGTATTCTGTCCTTTCTCCAAGGTGTAAGCATTATAATTGAGGCTGCCAGTGTCTCAGTGATCGGCGCCTTACTGGTCATAAGTCTGTAGCCTCTCTTGTGAAGAGAATCCCCTGATGTATCAAGTGTAACAGTGACTTCATCCTTCAGCAAAAATATCCTGACAGGGTAGCTTGCGCCATCCTCCTCAAACCAATCTACATCATAGTACTCTTTCAATTTTTCCACCATAGCTTTTTTTGCTATGGATTGTATATCGGAAGGGCTGAAGAGCTTGCTCTTTATAGAAGAAGCTTTGGCCACCCAAAACTTTGCTTCTTTCGGAAGGTACTCCTCCCAAGGCAAGGCCTTTATTCCCTCAAAAAGTTCATCAAAGGTCTCCGCATGAAATCTTCCGACTTTAAGGAGAACCCTCTCTGTAGTCCTCAAAAAAATGTTCGCTCTGACTATGGCTTCCGCATCGCCCTCAAAAGTGACTTTTCCGTCGGAAACCTCGCTTACATCGTAGCCAAGATCAAACACTTCCCTTTTTGTCATTGCCTCCATACCGAAGTGACATGGTGCTATAAGTTCAAATTTTCTCATTCTGTTTCTTTATTACCTTACTTAATTTTATTTAAAAAATGCTTCGTACAACATTATCAAAGCTATTACGATAAGACACAGTATCGAATTGCCGTACCACGAGTTCAGCTTGAAATTTCCGATTCTTAAGTCCCAGCCCCCCTCTTTTTTGTACGTGCCGTGAAAACCTTTTTCCTCACCGAAATAGTAAGTCTCATCGGCGCTGTCCCCTGTCTCCTCCAAGGCGTAAGTGCTTATGATGCTTTTTGCAAGAATATTCGGCTCTCCAAGTTTTTCGATAACCTCCGACTCAGACGCTCCTTTTCTTGTTTCTTCCATAATATAGTTGTCATAATAATTCACCTGTTCGGTGATAGCTCCGGCTGGAATCTTATGCAAAAGCGCGGTTCGAAGTTCTCTAAGAAATGTCTCTTTATTCATTTACTTACTCCGTCAATATATATAATCAAAAGTCATTATACTTTAGAATATCAAAATTAAAATACTTTTTAAAGAGAATAGGCCTAAAAAAAAGAAGCGAGCCTTTGAGATAAAACTCGCATAGCCCGCTTCTCATATTGACCTGTTTGTAAGCTGCATTTTCAATCTACTTTACTGCTTGCTCATAAATCACCATGCCTCGCATCCATCCGTTGCGAAATGATCTGCTCCTTCACCGTTTAAAAGCTGCCACTGCTGAGCCTCTATTGCGTCTGCATAGGATTTGCTTACTTTGATTTTTTTGTATTTGATCGTCTCAGTAACTTTCTCTTTTGCACTCATCATAGGATTCTTATACTGTGCAACACGCTTTGTCATTCTTCCGCTCTTATTGTAGGTAAGTGTTGCCTTAAACAGAACATCTGAAATCACATCACCATCTTTATTTGAAAATACACGCTTCGTTATATTTCCTTTTTTATCAAACGTTGTTTTCATTGTATTGGAATATTCATCGGTCCATTTAGTAATATGTCCGTTTTTTAAAGTATATTTATATTTCAAGGTCTCAGTCTCGGTTTCTCCGCTTTCATTTTTCCAGCTTGATTTTTTCTTTTCGGATACAAGTTTTTTGTTCTTGTATGTATACGTACTTGTCTCTTTATCTGAATCGCCCGAGTCCTGCTTTCTTGTTTTCACCAGTCCGTTTTTGTATGTGTACTTATAAGTTGATTTTCCCGGATAGTCTCCCCCGGTTACATTTATAACAAATTTAGTGAGCTGATTCTTTTTGTTATAAGAAAACGTGTATACTATGGTTTGCGAATCCGGCTGATTGATCTTTGTGATAAAACCTTTTTTGTTATACTTTATCTTCTGTGTATAGTTTACTTTCTCACCGGCACGGTCAACCCCTTTTACCTTTATGGAATCCACTACATAGATGGTTTTTTTCGATGCGGCACTCACCTGTTTTGCCGGCACCAAAAGCACAAATGACATAACAAATGCCAATGTAATTGCTATGTATTTTTTCATTCTACTCATAAAACTGCCCCCTTTTAAAAATATTATGATCAAATACGGTAAAGAAATTATACCATCTATATACATTTAGCCGCAACATACTTTAGTACTTTTGACATACCTCATATTGTTTTGGTCAATACATCACTTATATACTCATGTAAAAAAAGAAACGGGTCTAAAAGACCCGTTTCCGATAATAATCTTTATTAAGCTGTATATCCGATTACTCGATTGGCTTAAGATCATCTGCAACGATAAGCTCAGCTTCTGTTGCTTCTTTAATCTGATCAACTGTGAACTCTGGGTTGTACTCTTTGAGAACAAGTCCCTTGTCTGTTACGTCGATAACAGCCATCTCAGTGATGATCTTTGTAACACATGTCTGTGTTGTAAGTGGGAGTGTGCACTCCTTAAGGATCTTTGGATTACCCTTCTGTGTGTGCTCCATAGCTACGATAACGTTGCTTGCACCTGCACAGAGGTCCATAGCTCCACCCATTCCAGGAACCATCTTTCCAGGAATGATCCAGTTTGCAAGGTTACCCTTCTGATCTACCTGAAGAGCTCCGAGAACTGTTGCATCTACATGTCCACCACGGATAAGTCCGAATGATGTAGCTGAATCGATGTAAGCTCCACCAACAGCGATGCTTGAAGGTGCTCCACCTGCATCTACAACTTCCCAGTCAACATGAGCCTCGTCAGGAGCTGATCCTGCACCGGCCATACCAAGCTCGGCCTCAAGTGTTACATGCACATCTTCAGGAAGGTATGCAGGAACCATTGTAGGAAGTCCGATACCAAGGTTTACGAAATCTCCGTCCTTGAACTCTTTAGCAACTCTTTTTGCGATATATGCTTTGATTTCTGATTTCTCCATAATAGTAAATTCCCTCCCTTACTTTTTAACGATATAATCTACAACTACACCCGGGATGAGAACCTCATCAGGATCCAACATGTCAACAAGCTCATTAGTCTGTACGATAACAGTATCAGCAGCGAAAGCCATAACTGTGTTGAAGTTACGAGCATCACCGTGGATGAAGATGTTTCCGTATTTATCACACTTAGAAGCATAGATTAAAGCAACTTTAGCCTTAAGTGGACGCTCGAAGAGATAATCTTTTCCGTCTACGTTTACGATAGACTTCTTTGTGTCTCCTACGTCCTCAGATCCGTCTCCTACAGGTGTTCCGATACCGGTCGGTGTCAAAACTCCACCAAGTCCGAATCCGCCCGCACGAATCTTCTCTGCCATTGATCCCTGTGGTACAAGAGTAACTTTCATTGAACCATCGTTCATCTTCTGTCCAACTTCTGGGTTCAATCCGATATGTGTTGCCCAAAGCCATGAAACCTGTCCATTGTGAATAAGTTCAAATAAACCGTGGTCATAACGCTTAGGATCTCCACCGTCATTAGCCATAACTGTAAGGTTCTTAACCCCTGACTCTGCTACAGCATGAAGCACTTCGTTTGGTCCGCCTGCGCTTAAGAATCCGCCGACCATTACGCTGTCGCCATCTTTTACCAAAGCTGCAGCTTCCTGTAAAGAAATAACTTTAGCCATTTCCATACCTCCTACAAATATAGATTTTTGGATTTGCGTTTCCGCTCAATGTCTATATTAGCACAGAAAATTTTAAATCTCAATTATTTTTTGGTAAATATGTTCAAAAAACAAGTGATTTTTTTGTGATTTATTGACATATTTTTAACATTAAGTACTTTAGTACGGTTTTGCATTTTCGTACGCATTCGACTTGAGAATTACTCTCAACATGCGGACAACGCACTCATCGAGGAGCTGTTCATCGAGGCTCAGATTCTCCTCACAGTTAACCGCATCGATTATCTCCTGTATATCGGACTGCGTTCCCGGCATGACAAGATCGTTTCCTGCTGCTATACATTTTGCCGCCGAAGATCCGCCGTCAGCGTTTGTAGTAGTCCAGTCAGTCATTACTATTCCTGTAAAGCCCCACTCTTTTCTGGCAGCCTCCGTGATAAGGTCATAGCTGTTTGCCGTATGCTCGCCGTTTATCTTGTTATAACTTGTCATTATAGACATCGGATTCGACTCTTTTACGGCAATCTCAAATCCCTTGAGGTAGATCTCGCGGAGCGCTCTCTCGGAAACTATACTTGAAACGCCCCTTCTGTTCTCCTCCTGGTTGTTGCATGCGAAATGTTTTATTGTGGTTCCGACGCCGCCGAGTGACTGAACTCCCTTTGTGAGAGCCGCTGCCATCCATCCGCTGACAACCGGATCCTCAGAGTAGTACTCAAAGTTTCTTCCGCAGAGTGGATTTCTGTGAATATTCATTCCCGGTGCAAGCCAGAGTGTGACACCAAACTCCTCAAGTTCAACTCCTATGAGTTTTCCGACTTCCTCGACAAGCTTCTTGTCAAATGTCTGTGCGAGAAGTGTTCCCACCGGAATAGCGCTGCAGTACTGATAATGGTAGGTGCTGCCCTCATGCAAAAATTCTTTTGCGAAAAATCTGTTTTCAAGTTTCTCTATTGCATTGAGTTCGAAGATTTTTCCTGTATTTGGATCTTCCTCGTATCTCTGCTGGATTCTTATTCCCGCAGGTCCGTCCGCGAGAACGATATTTGCAACATCAAACTCATCTTTCAAGATAGGTGTTGTCTCTCCCGCTGCCCCCGGCACGGTGACAGCTGCATTTCCGATAAACTCCGAAGAGCCTGATGACGGTCTTCCGCAACAGAGCGTAGCCTTCTTTGCAAGAGGAAGTTCCCTCATGATCTCTATCGCTTTTTTGGTATACTCATCCGCTCCATCGGCATCAAGTATCTTGTTTACTCCCGCCTCGTCAAATTCAATCCCCGAATTTCCGGTGTCTACAGTGATATAATCATCTATCACAATACTCTCTTTTGCGGACATCACGAACTCTTTCTCATATTCGTCTCTCCACTCTCTCATTCTCTCCTCCAAAGGAGCATAGAGTGGTAGGGCATCCTTGAGCGGGCAGATATTTTCAAAATTCCTCGTCCAGATAAGTTCTTTTGTCTCGAGAGCTCCTGCCATCTTGTATCCGCATTCTGCGGTCTCTGACATTATGTAATATTTTCCCTCGTCGAGATAATATGAAGCCTTTGCGGTGTGGTAAGACTCAAGCATCTCAAGCTTGAAGGATATTGTAAGTGTCTCGCTCTCTCCTGCTGCAAGCAAAGCCGTCTTCTCGAAAGCGACGAGTCTTCTCTTCTCTTTTTTCCATTTGCAGACAGGTGCTGAAGCATATACAAAGACAACTTCTTTTCCCGCGCATTTTCCGGTGTTTGTAACCTTCACTTTCACGGTTGCCTCCCCTTTTTTTACGGAAAGTTCAACCGGTTCCTGTTCAAAGGAAGTATATGAAAGTCCTGCACCGAACGGATATCTCACCTTTTTGTCAAAGCTCTCAAAATAGCGATATCCTACATATATATCTTCATAATATTTCTCTTCTATAATATTTCCGTTATTGTGGCTGAAGGTCTCCCATGAAGGATAATCGGAATATTCAAATGCCCATGTATCTGTGAGTCTTCCGCATGGATTTACAGCTCCGGTAATGACATCGGCGAGTGCGTTTCCACCCTCCATTCCGGCCTGCGACATTATGATAAGAGCCGATATATTGAACTCCTCCATAAAGTTTGTGTCTATGATTCCTCCGGCATTTATAACAACTATTGTCTTCTTATAATTCTTTGTTATCTCTGCAAGGGTCTCATGCTCGGAATCCGAGAGATAGTAATCTCCCTTCTCCTCTTTTCTGTCTGCGCCCTCACCCGAAATACGACTTATAACATATATCGCAACATCCGTATCAGTCTTCTCGACCGGTGCACCTTGTGGTGCCTGCATAGGATTTGCTGCATGTGCCCTGTAGAGATTCTCAAAATTTAACGGTGTGCCGGCAAGCTTATAGATCATATTCTTCCAATCTTCAAAAGCTTTGTTGTACCTGTCATCATAATCGTCAAGCCACGCATCATTTGTGATTACAAGTCCGGCGTTTCTGAGTCCCTCGTCAACACATACATTCACTCTGTTGTTTACCGATCCGGAGCCTGTTCCGCCCTTTATGGTGTAACGCGCTCCGTATCCGTAGAGGGCAACCTTATCTCCTCCTTTGAGCGGAAGTACCCCGTCATTTTTCAGAAGTACCATTCCCTCTGCTGCCGATCTCCTAGAGAGTTCTCTGTGCGCAATCTCTCTCTCGGAAATCTCATTCGATAAAGTTCCCGAAAAACCTCTTTTTTTCAAAATCATTTCCTTCCTCCTAAATGTTTGAAATCAAATACTTTTTTAAATGCACTCTTGTTACATTTTACCCTTATTTGTAATCAAAAAATAGAACAAATCTATTTTTCCTGCAGTTTGTAAAGCTCATAATATGCCCCTTTATGTAAAAGAAGTTCATCATGGCTTCCCGACTCTATTATCTGTCCCTTCGATATGACTATGATGCGGTCCGCATGTCTTATAGTTGAAAGCCTGTGTGCAACTATAAGCATTGTCCCTATGTTCATCATCTTAAGGAGTGAATCCTGTATAAGCTGTTCCGTCTCTGTATCGATATTTGCGGTTGCCTCGTCAAGTATCATAACGTCCGGCTTGTGAATAATGGTTCTCGCGAAAGACAACAGCTGTCTTTGTCCGGTCGAGAAATTGTTTCCTCGCTCCCTAACCTCCTCGTCAAGCCCATTCGGAAGCTTGTCTATAAAACGGTCGGCATTTACATATCTGCAGGCTTTAAGTACCTCCTCATCCGTAAATGTATCTTCTCTCAATACTATATTGCTTCTCACGGTTCCCGAGAAAAGGAAGACATCCTGAAGCATCTGTCCGAATCGTCTCCTCAAGCTGCTTGTCTTTATGTGTCTTATATCTATTCCATCAACAAGGATCTGACCTTTTTGAATGTCATAATTTCTGCAGAGAAGGGAGAGAATTGTCGTCTTTCCCGATCCTGTCGAGCCCACAAATGCTATGGTCTCCCCAGGATTTATATGGAATGAAACTCCTTTTAGGATCCATTCATCCGGCTCGTATGCAAACCAAACGTCTTTAAACTCAATCTCTCCGCGGACACTATCGAGTTCTATCGCATCAGGCTCATCCACAACCTCAGGTTCCATATCCATGACGGAAAAGATCTTCTCCGCCGAGGCGAATGCGGACTGTAGCCAGTTGAACTGCTCGGCAAGTTCCTGTATAGGCGTGAAAAATCTCGATATATACAGGTAAAAAGAAATGAGTGTTCCGCTTGTTATAACCTGACCGAAGAAGTGCTCATCCTTTATATATCCTTTTCCTCCGAGATAAAACAGGCACAAAACCGAGGAGATGTAAAGCATATATACAATCGGTCTGAATATACTGAAAACAAATATCTGCTGGTTCTTGGCCCACTTGAGATAACTGTTTTTCTCCCTGAACTCACCGAGTTTCTTGTCCTCGTTGTTGAATATCTGTGTGATCTTCATTCCAGAAAGGTTCTCAGAGAGATAGGTATTTATGTCCGTGGTTCCGTCCTTCACCCTTCTGTAAGCCTGTCTTGAAAACTTTCTGAATACAACAGTAAAGATGACGATAAAAGGAACAAAGCACAAAACCATAAGTGTCAGTTCTCTGTTCAAAAACAGCATTCCGAAGAATACTCCGACTATTACAAACGCATTTTTTACAAGTTTTACAACTATGCTTGTGAACATCTGCGATATCGCATTCGGATCGTTTGTAACTCTCGTCACGAGTTTTCCGACCGGTATGTGATTGAACTGGTCATGTGATAGGCTCTCGATGTGTACAAACAGATCCTCCCTTATTGCAGACATTATCTTCTGACCTGTCTTCTGGAGAACAATAGCCTGCCAGTAGGTACATATCATTGAAACTATAAGTATCCCAACGTAGACAACTACATATTTTCCGAGGGATGACATCTCAAAATCATTTTTTACAAGCTCTTCCGTTCTTCCGACAAGGATAGGCGAAAGGATGTCATAAGCAATCGAGAAAACCATGAGTACAAGCACAAGCGCAAACTGCGCCTTGTATGGTTTTGCGTATTTTGCAAGCCTTGCAACTATCTCTGAGTCATTCATATTTCGATCGAACCCAAAGGCACTCTTCTTGTCTTTCATAAAGACATAGGCGAGGATAAAAAGAATCGCAAAAAAGCTCACCACGCCAAAAGTAAGTATAAGCGGATAGTATTCTCTCATTACGCATCCCTCCTCTCATCTTCAATCTTCTGGCTGTCAACCATCTCGCGGTACTCATCGCACCTCTCATACAAAACTTCATGTGAGCCGACATCTACGATCCTTCCATCGTCCACAAATATGATTTTGTCCATATTTTCCATGGTCGATATTCTGTGAGCGATAAGGATGGTGGTCATATCGCTTCTCTCATTTTTCAAATTTGTCAAAATATTCTTCTCCGTCTTCGTGTCTACCGCGGATACGGAGTCGTCCAAGATCATTATCTTTGCCTTCTTAAGGAGGGCTCTGGCTATGGATATTCTCTGTTTTTGTCCTCCGGACACGGTCACTCCTCTCTCTCCGAGAACAGTGTCAAATCCGTCCGGAAACTCTTTTATATTGTCATAGACATCAGCCATCTTTGCGGCATGTGAAACCTGCTCATCCCTGTCAGGCTCATTTTTGTCCTTCAGGGAAAAAGCGATATTTTCAGCTATGGTCTCGCTGAAGAGGAAATTGTCCTGCGGTACATACGCGAGCTGCCTTCTCAAAGTTTTTATCGGAATATCGTTCACATCCATTCCGTCTATGAAAAGAGTGCCTCTGTCAACATTGTAGGTTCTCGCTATGAGGTCGACTATAGTCGTCTTTCCGGAGCCGGTTCTTCCCAGTATTCCGACATTCTCGCCCGGTTCTATCTCAAATGAGACATCGTGGAGCACCTCCCTGTCGTTGAGCGGGTAGGTAAAGTTCATGTGTCTGAATTCTATTCTTCCCTTGAAGACATCATCATCAATGTCCGAAAGACCTTCCTCGTCTTTCACATCTATGTTTGAGTCGAGAAGTTCTCCGATTCTCTGGAGTGAAGCCGCACCCTTTGAACTCATCTCAATCAGAAATGCAATCGCTTCTATCGGCCAGATGATTGCCGTGAAATATCCAATGAATTCGACCATCTCTCCCGCCTCGAAAACTCCTGTTTTTACAAGATATCCACCGTATCCAAGAATGACAGCCACAATCGACTCGACAAAAAGTGTGACGGATATCATAAGGAGTGTGGAAACCTTTGTATATTCAACGTTCGTTCTCTCGTTGTCTTTATTCAGAATCTTAAATGCAAGAAGTTCCTTCGTCTCCTTCGCAAAAGCTTTTATGACTGCAATGCCGGAAAAACTCTCCTGTGCAAAATCTGAGAGCATAGAGAATGACTCCTGTCTTCTCTCCCATTTTTCTGACATCCTCTTTCCGACGATATTTCCGGAGATAAAGAGAAAAAGCATAGGAATAAGTGAGAGAACCGTGAGGACTATATTCATTCGGAGCATCTTTATAAATGCGAGCGTTCCCAAAAAAGCCGCATCAAAAAACATCAATACTCCGTTTCCGTAGCAGTCCTGAACGGTCTCAAGATCGTTGGTGAAAAGGCTCATAAGATCTCCGACCTTATTCACCTGATAATACTGCTGCGCAAGTTTTCTCGAATGATTGAACATTCTGTCTCTTATGTCGGTCTCAACCTTTATGGCAGCGCCAAAGAATGCGACTCTCCAGAGAAAACGTCCCACAACAATAACAAGAATAATAATTATAAGAGGAAAACAGATCTTATCCAGAAGGAAATCCATATCAAACGGATAGACCGTTCCGTTGTACTCGACCTGTCCCAGGTTCATACCATTTACTACCATTCTGTAGAGCTCCGGTATGAGAAGTTGTCCCACATCTACTATTATAAGTGCAAAAAGCCCCAAAAGAAGCATCCATGCGTATTTTAGATAGTATCTGTTTATGTGTTTTCCAAAAATCATTTGCGCTCCCCCAATCCAAGCGTTATATCAGAATCTTATAGTCCAAGTTTCTTTTTTCTGTATAAATAATAAATTATGAATGCGATTGCTCCTGTTCCCCAAGTTATTGGATAGAGGATGTACAGATAGAACAATCCCGGAAAATGCGGAACAACGAATGTGACCCAAAGTATTCTGACAACGCAGATGCTTATAAGCGTCATAACCGTAGGAATCACCACATCTCCCATTCCTCTCAAGGTTCCGGACAGAACCTCAACAAAGGCAAAAAATACGTAGAAAGGTGAGATCCAAAGAAGCATAGACGCTCCCACCTCGATGGCCTCGCTGTTGTCCGTAAATATACCTATCAGAGGATATCTGAATGCGATAAAAAGCCCCGAGAGAGCTATCGACATTATAAAATACATCACAAGGCATATCCTTGTTCCCTTCACGATTCTATCTTTCTTTCCCGCTCCGTAATTCTGTCCGACAAAAGTCGTTATCGAAATTCCAAGCGCGCTCTCCAAAAGCCAGAAAATAGTCTCTATTTTTCCGTCGGAAGTCCATCCCGCAACAACCATTGTTCCGTATCCGTTTACAGCGGTCTGCACTATCATGTTTGACACCGAGTACATAGTGGACTGCAATCCTCCCGGAATTCCTATCCTAAGCTGGCTCTTAAGAATTCCCGTGTCAAATCTGACTTGTCTAAGATTCAGTCTGCACTCTTTCGTTTTAAACATAAGATGATGTGTCATGAGTATCGCGCTGACTACCTGAGCCAAAAGTGTTGCGAAGGCAACACCTGAGACTCCGAGCCCCAATCCCAGCACGAAAATGACATCGAGCACAATATTTATAATACTGCACACAATCAGAAAATACAGAGGCGTCTTTGAATTGCCGAGCGCTCTGAGTATTCCCGATCCCATGTTGAAAACAAACATGAAAATAAGACTGAAAAAATAGATTCTCAAATAACTTGCTGAGGCGTCAAAAATATCCTCAGGAGTGTCCATAAGAGCAAGTATATTTGCGGAAAGGCCGACTCCTACAACTGTCAGCACGACACCTCCGCAGAGTGCAAACGCATAAGCCGTATGAACGGCATCGTTCACTCTTTTTCTGTCTCCCGCACCGTAGTACTGCGAGATAATAACCCCCGCACCTGACGAGAGGCCCATAAAAAAATTGACTATAAAATTCACAATAAGCGCAGAAGATCCCCCCACTGCGGCAAGCGCATCAGCGCCGACAAAGTTGCCGACAATAAGAGAATCGATCGTATTGTATAATTGCTGAAAAAAAGAACCGATCATTATAGGAAAAGCGAACAGCAAAAGCTGTTTCCATATATTGCCGGTCAAAATAGGATTTTCTTTTTCCGATACTGTATCCATCAGATAATTACTTCCCTTGAATTCATATTATTTAACTTTCGGAAAAAGCTTTCTCGCATTTTCCGTAGTTATCCTGTACACATCGTTCACATCCATCCCCTTAAGTTCGGCGATGGTATTTGCGACATGCACAATATAATCAGACCTGTTCCTCTCCCCACGATGAGGTTCAGGAGTCATATAAGGAGAATCCGTCTCGAGAAGGATCCTCTCTATCGGGACGGATTTCACCGTCTCTTTCAGTTTTTTGGAGTTCTTGAATGTCACTACTCCGCCGACACCGATATGATATCCCATTGCAAGAAACTCCCTTGCAAGCTCCGGCGAATAGCTGTAACAGTGCACAACTCCCTGCACATCCTTTGCACCTGCTTCTCTCATACAGGTAATGGTATCATTTGCTGCATCCCTGGAGTGAATGATAATAGGAAGCTTCACTTCTTTTGCAAGCTCTATCTGGCGTTTGAACCAATAGCGCTGCGTCTTCTGAACATCCTCTTCCTTATCCCAGTAATAGTCAAGTCCTATCTCGCCTACTGCTACAACTTTTTCCTTTTGGGTCTGTTCCTTAAGCCAGAGATATGTCTTTTCGTTCAAGTCTGCTATATCGCTCGGATGCACTCCAACAGCTGCATAGACGTACTCAAATCTTTCGGATATCTCCATCGCTTTTTTTGTCGATTGTATAGATGCCCCTACATCTATTATCACATCCACACCGTTTCTATGAATCTCCGGAATCAGTGTAAACCTGTCTTCATCATATCTATCATCATCATAATGAGCATGTGTCTCAAATATCATAAAACTATTCTTCTTCCTCGTCTGTCGACAATCCTTTTATCTTCATGAGTTTCTCATAAATCTCCGTATCGTCGTAGGTTCCTTTAAACTGTTTTGCATTTTTCCCCATCGCATATATCGGAACGGATACCGCAGTGTGAACGTATGTGGAAAAATCTATTCCGGCCTTGTGCTCCAATATATGCAAAGCTGCCACTGTAAAAGGCATGCAATTTCCATATTTTGTGTATTCTTCCGAAGTCTGAACGGCGTTGCCGTTCTCATCGGTCGCATAGCCATCCCATGTCACAAGATATGCATCATACATATCATCAACCTCATCCTCCGTCAAAATCAGATTCGGGTCGGTATATTCAGTTGCATATTCCGGTCTGGTGAGTCCAAAAAGCTGTCTGATATCCTCCATGGCACCTTCGAAATATACACCCTCATCCTTATAGTTGGCTATATATTTGTTATTGTATGCAGCCGTCGATATTCTCTGATTTGAGAGAAGTGGATAATTTGTCGTATACTGCGTATTCGCATAGCCTAAGGTGAGCCCTCCGCACTCGTGATCCGCTGTCACAAGTATGAGCGTATCGTCCGGATACTCATTGTAAAATGCTATGGCTTCATCAACTGCCTCCCTGAAATCCTGCATCTCATATATCATTGCCGCCGCATCATTTGCATGACACGCCCAGTCGATCATTCCACCTTCGCACATCATAAAAAAACCGCTGTCATCATCGGAGTTTGGTCCCAGATAGTCTATCCCTGAACTCACAAGATCGGCAAGTGATACAGTACTGCTTGTATTGCCGTTCTCCCTATCGATCCTGTATGAAAGAGAATTTTCATTGTACTCACATCCTGTCGTGAGAAGGATCTTGTCCGCATCGATGTTCTCCTTCACCTTATCAGGATTGTTTAGAAGTGTATATCCGGCTTCACTTGCAAGTTTGTTTAAGTCCTCCGAAGTTCCGTCTGCACCGTTTGGCAAAAGGAAGTTTCCTCCGGCAAAATAATCAAAATCGCTGTCTATAAGGTCAAGGCCTATCTCGTAGTAAGAATTTCTGTCCTTGTTTTTTGCATAGAAACCTGCAGGAGTGGCATGGTTTACGGCAACCGAGCTCATGACTCCCACCTTGAAGCCACAAACCTTCTTAAGGTATTCGGCTATGGTTCTGTACTCCACGTCATTCTCACTGTCCTCGTTTATGACTCCCATCGCAGTCTTGTTTCCGCTGGCTATCGCCGTTATCGTAGACGCAGAATCCGGGATGAGACTTGTCTCATTGTAGGTGGTCGTAGAACCTTGAAACCTGAAATCGGAAAATGTTGCATCAACATTTTGTCCCACGGAATCAAAATAATAAGAAGCAAGCTGACACTGTGCGTAGGACATACCGTCCCCTATAAACAGAAAGATGTATTTCGGTCCCTTCTCCTCGTAGGTCTTGGCCATCTGTTCAAGCTGTTCATCTGTTTTCTCCTCAACCGGAATCTTGTCCTCGGTAGTTTCTTCCTCAGTTGCGTTTTCGGCTTCTGTCGCATTCTGAGTCTCGTCGTTTTTTGTAGTTGTCAAATTGTTTACGCATGCGCTCAAAGTAGTCTGCACCAACAATACGCTGCTTACCAGAAATGCGATTCGTCTTCTATTTTTCATAACACATCCAGAATAATTATTTTTCCCCTGCTTCAGTCAACGCCGTCATCAATCTCTCGTAGTGTAAAAATCCATCCTTCTTATGAACTGCCTCTATCTCCTCCAAGGAAACAAGCGCAATATCCATCGTCTCCGTCATATCGCATTTTACATCTTCCTTTGAGAAATCCTTCTCTATTAGATACATGTCGACAAAATAATTGTCTCCGCCTTCGTCCTCGTTTTTATAGGAATAGACAACCCTCGCATCACACAGGGACACATCAAGTCCGGTCTCTTCGAACACTTCTCTTTTTACCGCTTCAAGCGAGGTCTCTCCCGCCTTTGTTCCTCCGCCAGGAATCTCCCACTTTCCCGCGGCCCACTTTTTGTCAAGGGAACGTCTTGTCACAAGATATCTGCCCTCGTTGTTTTTTACGATGGCGAGCACATACAATATGTATTTTCCCTTTTCAAGTTTTGTTGTTCTGTCGATAACCTCTCCGGTCTTGACTCTGTTATCATCATATATATCTACAAGTTCGCCCATAAGTCCACCTCTTATTCTTTTCTTTATAATTCTTTAGATTTTCTTCCAGTTTCCCGTCAGGAAATATGTTCCTCCGATAACGAGTGGCATAAATCCTGCTATTGCATCACCGTACCAGAATCCAAGTGGCCCCAATCCCACAACAAATCCAAGTACATACGCGATTCCTATACGCCCAATCATTCCGTCAAATATCGCTACAAAAAGATTGAGTTTGGAATTGCCCGATCCGTTTATTATCGAAAATCCGAATGTTCTCGTGGCTGCACCGATATAGTTTAACACTATTGGCCCAACTATAATAGTCGCATATGCCAAAACTTCCGCATCACTCGTAAAAAGCGCAAAGATTGGTGACGGGAACATAAATATGACAAGCGCTATCGCTCCTGCAAATGCTATCGCTCCTGCGAATGCACATCCCATTATCTTTGGTACTCTCTCGTACTTTTTTGCTCCGAGATTCTGTCCAACCATGGAAGATGCCGCTGTTGTGATGGAGCTTGACATTATACCTGCCATCATGTTGAGTTTGCTGAGTATTCCCGCCGTGGCCGAAGGTATAACACCGAAAGAATTTACCCAGGCGGTTACAAAAGTCTGTGATATTGAGACTGCCGCGGACTGCAAAGCCATCGGAACGCCGAGCGCCACAAGTTTTTTTGAAATATCCGCATCCGGCTTGAAGCTCTCCAGTTTGAAATCGAATCCAAAGTTTTCTTTATTTCTGTAGAGATAGATCAGCGCATAGATAAAACTGAAACCCTGTCCTATGACGGTCGCAAGTGCTGCTCCCATTACTTCCATTCCCATGAACGCAACAAAAACTATATCTAAAATGATATTTATGATAGCTGCCATAGCCACAAATATAAATGGTCTCTTTGAATCTCCCATTCCTCTCATTATTGCGCTGACTATGTTGTATCCATATATAAAGGCCAATCCTATGACACAGATTATCGTGTAATCCATGGTATAGTCAAAAGCCTCCGCAGGCGTGTTGATAAGATTTAAGAGCTGATATCTGAACAGATAACACAGTACCGAGACAACAAGTGCCATTCCTATCATGATAGTAAACATGGAACCGATACATTTTTTCACTCCGTCCATGTTTTTGCTTCCAACATTTCTCGCTATTATTACCTGTCCTGCCGTCGAAAATCCCATCGCAAGGAAGGTCAAAATATGAAGTATGTTACCTCCGGTAGAAACGGCGGACATTCCGTTTCCTCCTATGACCTGGCCGACAACGACCATGTCTACAACGTTGTATATCGCCTGTAAGGCATTTGATACAAAAAGCGGTGCCGCAAAAACAAACAAAAGACGCGGGACACTGCCCTGCGTCAGATCGGTAACCATCTCTTTAGACTGCTTTGTTGCCCCCATACTACAATCTCCTATTCTAAAATGTCTAAAAATCAGTATAACATAAAGTTGCAGGACAAGTGAACTTAAAATGTTCATCTGCCCTGCAACACTTTTTCATATTATTCAAGCGATCATCTTTCGGAAATTATCACTCAAGTGAAACCGTCACCACAACCGGGTTGTGGTCGCTGTTTACAAAATCGTAATCAACAGTCTCAAATTCTTTAATCTCAACATTTTCCGAGATGATAAATCCGTCAATTATGTAATACTGAAAGTTCTCCTTGTCCGCTCCTTCATAGGCTTTGTCCAGTGATCTGCAGCTCGGCACACTCTCATCCATCAAAAGATTCCATCCCGCAAAATCCGACTCGTCTATGATTCCCGGCTGCCACATGCCGTCATATGTAGGATAATTCGAAAAATCCACATCCGAGAAAGACTGGTTGAAATCGCCTCCTGCTATGACATAGTTGCCTTTGTCAGCCTCGGCATCCAATATTTTTTTGAGAAGCTTGGTCTGCTCTATCTTTCCCTCGCCCGAATCGTACGCCTCAAGGTGAAGATTCACGATTACAAGTTCCTTGTCGGTGCCTTCTATAGGAAGTCTGTTCAAAACCACGCAGCGTTTCAGATTCACTGCTCTTGTAGGCCAGGTGAAAGGACATGGCAACTGATATCTGTTCGCCTCCTCTATTTCATAATTTGACAGTGTCATGATTCCGCTGTTTATCAGTCCAAACGGCGGTATCGGATATGGAACAAAAAGGCATCTGTAATTGTAGCCGAAAGAAGAATCAGCACTGTCTATATTTGTTGCAAAATAGTTTTTCTCATTCGCCCCAAATGTACGCATACTGTTTACATCAACTTCCTGAAGCATCACAATGTCCGCATTGTTTTCTTTTATCCCTTCAAGTATTCCGCTTAAGTTTTCCTCTATTCTGCTCTTACTTGCAGTATATACTCCGCTTCCACCGTCCATAAAAAAGTCTGCATTGTCTCCCAGTGCTCCGTATCCCACATTCCAAGTGAGAATTGTTATGTCATCACCGGCAGAAACAGTCCTCGTCGCACCTTCCGTAACCTCCACAGGCTCTACGTCTTTCGGTTTGTATTCGGAAATAAAAAGCATAATCAATAAAAGTACAAACACTACGATGACAGAAACCACTATCCTAAAAACAATACTCAATGTTTTTTTCATACTCTTACTCATCTCCCGCAATAATGTCTCAAATATCTAGTCGGATAAGCAGAATGCTTTCCCTTATCAACAGTATATCACAATAGTTGTTTTAAGCATCCCCTGTATATTCTCTCAACCTTAAAATCGAATTGTCCATAGAATTCCAAAAGTCTTGTCCAGTCTATATTCACATACCCCATACCGAGCTTTTTAAGCTGCATGAGCGACTGTCTCAAAATATAATCTCCCAGGTGTTTTCCCCTGGCACTTTCAGCTATTCCGATGGGACCAAGTCCTCCGTATTTCACATCGTATTCGTTCAGCATGCAAAATCCGATAACCTCATTTTCATCCCAGAGAAGCATTATCATCTCGTATGGTTTTTTCGTTCTGAAAGCCTCCTTTGCCTCATAAGGCCATCTGCCCGGAAATTCTCTGTCGAGAAATTCTATAAGTTCTTTCTCCTCGCCGCCGAAAGTGCTTACTTTGTATCTTCCCTCAAACGGATCCACATCAAAATTTTCAAGTTTTGCATTGTTTAGGACACTCGCTTCCACATCGTAATGGTCGGTGTCATCTGCCTTGAACCCGTGTTTTTCAAAAAAATCGATGCTTCTCTTCGTTGGCGCCGGTATCCCCGAGAAAAAATTCTTGTAATCCATTCCGACATACACCGTTTTAATTCCTTCCGCCGAAAGGACATCAAGCGCTTTATCCAAGAGTTCTCCTCCGATGTCTTTGTCTGAATGATAAGGATCCACAGCCAAAAGACTGATCCATGCCGTATCCGCATAAACCTCGTCCGTTTTTCGTACTTTTACCCCTATGAATCCTATCACTTCTTCACCTTTTTCATCCATAGCAACGAAACTTGCTTTCGGATAAAAATCCTCCGCCTCAAACAGATTTCTTTGAATCTTCTCTTTTGTTATATGAAAATTCGGTGTAAAACACCTGTCACATATCCTCTTAATAGAATCAGAATGCAATTCATTTAAAGTAACTATTTCCCCCACTTTATCTCCTCCTTGTTATCCGATCACAGCCGGTGACACGATATTTGACCAAAGATTGTAATTCAGATTCGATATGTCATCATGTCCAAGATCATAATCATAATATGCAAAGTCCTGTCTTTTCTCCTCAAGCACCTCTATGGAGTTTGCCTTTCCTTCCACATATTCATCTATTGTCTCAGAGACATCCTCCAGACGTCTTTTCAATCCTCCGAAACGCACTGCCTGTACTTCAAATCCGTTCTGCTTGTTCTCCGAATACCACTGTTTTTTAAAGATGCGATAATAATCATCTATCCTTTTTATAAGCTCCGGAATCGTCTCACTTGAAATCTCTTTGAGCTTCTGCTTATTGCCCGACTCATATGCTTTTCTTATGTCAAGTCCAAGCGTGGCCTTTATAAGAAGCACCTCCAGCAGCTTGTCTGATGCCAAAAACAGATCGGCAAATTTATTGCCACCTGTCAAAGCATTTTGTATCTTCTCCTTTGCTGTTTCAAATTCCGCAACCGTATCCTCCTTCACGCAGGAGTCAAAAGTTCCGAAAAGTATATCCTCGAACAAAAGATATTTACATGCATTGTTGTGCGAAGCATTTTTTTCCATATAAGGATTCACATCGTCGAGACGGTTGAAATCAGAAATACTTATCCCCGTAACCGCTTTAAATGCCTCGCCGGTCATGCCGTCCCCGTACACAAAATTTGCTGTTTCAAACAGAGTCGGAAGCACCGCAAACGTACTACACTCTGCTCCATTGTCGCCCCAACAGGTGACCGTGTAAGAGTCTATATCAAACTTTTTGCAGGTCTCTACGGCAACACGATTTGCCTCCGTGCTGAATTTGTTGTGTGGTGCAAATCCGCTCCACTTCCACGCACCTCCGGCAAATGCCACCTTGTCGGTCAGTGCAAAATGCGCCTGTAATCTTTTTTCATAATGAGAAGAATCCGTCGAGTAGTAATCCCAGTAACAGATCTCTACTCCCTCCGGAACCTCATAGTCATGTTCTTTGTCTAGAAGTGCCTCAGGCGGTGCAAAATCAAAAAACATATCTCCCCACATCTGAGGATTGAGATTGTATTTTTTGCATTTTTCAAGCACCATATTAAGATGCTCTCTCATGATCTTTGCCCTCGGTCTGTATCCGTTTTTGTCTATATATCTTCCTCTTCCGACAAGATAGGCCTCATCCATTCCGATATTTATCTTTCTTGTTGAAAACAGTAGAGAGACAGTCTTTAGAATCTTGTCTATGATTCTCTCCGTCTCCTTGTCACCGATCAAAAAAATATCATCGGCATCTATCGCTTCCTTGTATCTTTGATATCTGACCACCTGATTAATGTGAGCAAGTGTCTGCACAAAAGGCCTGAGCTCGACATCAAATATTTTTGCATAACAGTCAAGTTCTTTTATCTCCTCACAGGTGTATGCGCCTCTCTGATATCCCCAGTAAGGTTCATCCGGAAGTTTCAGCGTATCTTCCATGTAAAGACCGACGAATTTATATCCCATCAGGGCGCAAAGCCTTATCATTTTCTTTACTGTCTCCACTTTCGGAACTGCATTTCTTGAGGTATCAAGCATTATTCCAAAATCCGAAAAACACTTTTCACCTTCCGTCTTATCTTTTATCTCCTCTGCTGAGATGAGCTTTAACAGTGCTCTGCAAAGCTCCGTCCTGTCGCTGTAACCCACGATGATTTTCTCATCAAGTTTCTCAATCGAATACCCCTTTTTATTCTTCTTAAAAAACTCGACAAAGGCCTCACTTTTTTCATCCGTAACAGTAATTTCTTTTTCGATTTCTTTTATTACCTGCCCTTCGTCTTCGTGGCAGATAAACCCCTTAAAAT
>JAILHT010000145.1 GCA_024695665.1 Lachnospiraceae bacterium | reverse complement strand
AGAAAAAATCCCCTCAAATTTTATCTGATACACCAACAACCTCGGAATATACTCCGGCGGTGTTCTTCTTCCTGCCTCCCAATCTTCCAATGTACGAACAGGGATACCCGTATATTCTGAAAACTCTTTACGTGACATCCCAGTGCTTTCTCGTAATTCTTTTATAGTTTTTGCAGTATCCATAGTATTACCTCGCATTGCGTGTTTACAGGGACAGCATACCATATTTTATGTTTTTCGCAATGCGTGGTTTCTGTATTAGTTTTCCTCGTCTTTGATTCTGTAATATTCTTCCACATCGATACCTATCTGCACAAAATCCTTCGCATTTCTGACTCGTTCAATCAACGCGATGGTTTCGACATGCCCCGTATGTGCAAATTGATCCACCGGTCTCACACGCTCAAGTTCATACCCTCCCTCTACAAACATCTTAAGATCTCTGGCAAGGGTAGCGCTGTCACAGCTGACATATACCACACGTTTTGGGTTTGCCCCAAGAATAGTTTCTATACAAACCGGATCAAGCCCTTTTCTGGGTGGATCAACCACTACAACATCAGGTTTTCCCTTAGGGCTCTCAAGCCATCCGGGCACAATGTCCTCCGCTGCTCCAACAAAAAACTCAGCATTGTCATATCCGTTCAAAAGCGCATTTTCTTTCGCATTTTCGATAGCCTGCGGAACTATCTCTACACCGTATACTTTGCCTGCTGACTTTGCAAGAAAGAGTGAGATACTTCCTATACCACAATAAAGATCCCATACTGTCTCACTTCCGGTAAGTCCTGCATAATCAAGTGCCAGAGAATACAGTTTCTCTGTCTGAACCGGATTGACCTGGAAAAAAGATTGTGCTGAAATTCTGAAGATTGTTTTTGACTCTCCAGCTCCCTTTAATCTCTCAAAGGTATCGGTATCTCTCAGATAAATGCTGTCTGTTATGTATTCTTCTCCCCACAAAATCTTCGTTGTCTTACCCAGGATTACATTTGTTTTATCCTTGTTTATGTTTATGGATATGCTTTGCATACCACTTATTTTTGACAACCTGTCAATAAGTTTCTCCTTTGATTTCAGATTATCTGCATTTATGATAAGGCAGACCATTATCTGTCCGGAGTCATTTCCGACACGTGTCAACACATGACGTACCGTTCCTGTATGCTCTTCCTCATTGTAAGCGGTTATCTTTTCCTCTCTCATAAATGAGATTACTTCATTTAATATTGTTTTGTTTACTTCTGCGCCGAGAAGACAGTCTTCATTCGGAATTATTTTGTGGGTACGTCCGGCATAAAAACCTGTTATTATATTTCCTTCGGAATCTGTCCCTATAGGAAACTGCGCCTTGTTTCGGTATCTGTATGGGTCTTCCATTCCCACAATAGGCTCCATAACACTTTCCAGTTTTTCGTCAGAAAAGCCCCCTATACGTTTGAGATTGTTTTTTACCTTGTTGTATTTGAACTCAAGCTGCTTTTCGTAAGACAACTCCATTATCTGGCAACCGCCACAGGATTTTGCGTATCTGCATGGTGCCTCAACACGGTCTTTTGAAGGTGATATAATTTCCATGAGTCTGGCATATCCGTAGTTTTTTTTGAGTTTCATTATCTTTGCGGATATTATGTCACCTACCACTGCATCCTTTACAAACAAAGTAAGGCCATCGGCTTTGCCGATGCCCTCACCATCTTTTCCTATATCTTCAATTTTTAACGTCACTAAATCGTTTTTTTTCATTTGCTGGTCCTTCTCAGGTTTGAGTCAAGAAGTCTGTTGAATCCAAGCCACTGTGTACTTCCCTGCGGCACCGGTGAAAACAGTTCTTTAAGTGTTTCCATCTTTGCATCTATATTGTCTGCAAAGGTCAATGCCAATGCCTCTGCCAACGCAGGCTTCTTCGGCGAGCCAAATTCCAGTTCTCCGTGATGGGCAAGAATACAATGCTTAAGTTCATTTCCGAGAACAACAGGAAATCCGTCAATCTCTTTTATGACATCTCCGACCATCTCGGCTCCAATCATTATATGTCCCAAAAGCTGTCCCTCATCCGTATAATCATTCTGAGGGAAAGCCGAAAGTTCTTTTAATTTTCCAATGTCATGACACATTGCCGCTGTGAGAAGCAAATCTCTGTTTAAAATAGGATAAGCTTCAGCAAAATATGCGCAGTTCTTTGTCACTGACAAGGTGTGCTCCAAAAGTCCACCGACAAATCCGTGATGAACTGACTTCGCAGCCGAATGGAATTTGAAGCGTTTTTCAAAGTCCGCATCCTCCAAAAAAATCTTGGTCAACAGTGTCTTCAAATACGGATTCTCCACGCTCTTTATGTACTGTCCAAGTTCGGCGTACATCTGATCTATATCCTTGTCTGATACAGGGAGATAATCTACAGGATCATACTCTCCTTCTGACATCTTTCTGACCCTCTTTACATTGAGCTGAAGTGCTCCCTGAAAAGATGTCACATCTGCGACAACCATTATATAATCAAGTTCATCAAACTCATCTATTCCCTGAGATCCCACATCCCAGATCTTTGCATCGACAGTTCCGGTCTTGTCCTGCAATAGCAGGTTCTCATACGGTTTTCCCATCTTTGTAAGTGCTGATTGTTTCTTTCTGCAGAGATAAATCTCCTGAATTTTCTCGCCTTCTCTTAATGATTCAATATATTTCATATGTAATTCCAATCTATTTCTTTATTTCTTGTCTTATTTTAATGACGTTGCAGTAAGTTCATACTCCAACTCCACATATTCATCTCCGGACTGACGCATAACAGTGATACTGTAAATATCATCTATCTCCAAACTGTGTATCGCCTTGGTAAAATCTGATGCTTCCCTTATAAATTTTCCATTTGCCTTGGTTATTATATCTGCGGTCTGAATGCCAACTTCCATTGCAGGTGAATCCATGACAAGTTCACTTACATAAACTCCGCTCGGAAGATTGTACTCCTCTTTCATGACATCCGTAACGGTTCTGATATACACGCCCGCATAAGGCACTGCCTTCTCTCTCTGTAAGATATCCAGTACCTCGCTGAGTTCTCCGACCGGGACAACAGTGACCGCATTGCCCTCTCCCATGGAAAACTCCTGAAGAATAAACCCTATAACCTCTCCGTCAAGGTTTAGGATCACACCTGAGCTCTCACCGTTGCCAACGATATCGGTCGTAAATACAGAATAAACCTGATCTATAGTATGAACTTCATTGTCGGAATCGATGATATTTCCTATTGCAATCGACTGATTTGTCCCTAACGGATTTCCGACTGCAACTATTACATCACCCTGTTTTATGTTGTCTCTCGTAGTCATTATCGCAGACGCGATACGTCCCGGAGTTGAAGGATTCATATCCGCAATTGCCACGTTCAAAACCGCTGTTCCAGTATTTGCATCATAGCTTACCATAGTCGCCGGTGCGGTCGTGGAATCATTGAAAGTCACTGTGACATTCTCCGCAGAGGCAATCGTGCTGTAATTTGAAAGTATGCGTACCTTCTCTGCATCCATGCTTAATATAAGCCCTGACTCCATCGTCTGACTCTGATATGAGTCATCATACCAATCGGTGTTATTCACAGTTGCCGTGACGGAAACAAGCGCCGGTGCTGCCGCTTTACCGAGATTGTAAATATCATTCTGAAGCTCTTGATACTCCTTCAGGCGCATCTTTGTAATCTCTTCGGCAGTGAGTTCCGTCTCTGTCTCCTCGACACTCTCTTCAGTGGAAATCTCAGTCATCTCCTCTTCTGCAACCTCTGTTTCCGTGTCCGCCGAAGCATCTTCTGTCGATGTCTTCTCACTCTCTTCGGTCTCCGTATCATACGCTTCCGATTCCGTCTCGCTCTCTGTCTCCGATGAAACCACCGAAATATTGCCGTCCTTATAATCGTTCATCGAGGCAAATTTGGGAAACGTGAACGCAAAAACCAGAGCAGCTGCCAAACCAAACACTGCTCCCATACATATTGAAAACAAAATCTTTTTTGCCGTACGTTTTTTGTTCACAGGCACTTCTTTGATTTTTTCTTTTATAAATTCGTTGTTATTCTCGTCCGACATACCAGCCACCATACCTGAAACCAGTCAAAATAACAGTCCTTTGTAATTATACTTTTTAACGAAAACTCGTGCAACCTATTATTTATCACTTTTACAAACAGCGCCTTTGGTCTATAATTTAACACATGAATAAAAAAGTACTTAAAACATTGGAATACAATAAAATAGTGGAAAGACTTGCCGAACTTGCACACAGTGAAGCGGCAAAAAACAGATGCATAAAACTGCTTCCGACAACGGATCTTGATGAGATAAACAATGCACAAAAACAGACTTCGGATGCCTTCAGCAGAATCATCAAAAAAGGCAGCGTATCATTTTCCGGGCTTACAGATATCAGGCCTTCCCTAAAACGTCTTGATATCGGCAGCTCCCTAAACGCTCCGGAGCTTCTCAAGATAAAAACTCTTCTCGAAGTCGCAAGGCGGCTTAAAGGCTTTGGGCAAAAAGACAGGGACGACTCACCGGACGACTCGTTGTCTCTCTTATTTGAAAACCTTGAGCCACTCACACCACTGCGTGAAAAGATATCGCAAATCATAATAGCGGAGGATGAGATTGCAGATGATGCAAGCCCCACTCTTTTTTCAATAAGAAAATCGATATCCGGCATGAACGGACGCATTCACGATCAATTGACAAAGATTATGAATCAGGCAAATACAAGGACATATTTGCAGGACAATGTTATCACAATGCGAAATGGCAGATACTGCCTTCCAATCAAATCAGATGCGAAATCTCTTTTTCCGGGTATGATTCACGACCAATCTTCATCAGGCTCAACCTTGTTTATAGAGCCTGCTGCTGTCGTCAATCTCAACAACGAACTCAAAGAGCTTTTGTTAAAAGAGGAAGATGAGATTGAAAAAATACTTGCTACCTTGAGTGAAGAGGTTTTTGAATACAAGGACAGCATATTAGATGACTACAGGATACTTACCGATTTAGACTTTATATTTGCAAAAGGTGAACTTGCAAAGGAGCACAACGGTTCCGCCCCTCGTTTTAACACTGATGGGCATATAAGCCTTCGCCGCGCAAGACATCCTCTCATAGCAGCAGACAAAGTTGTCCCTATAGATATGCGCCTCGGTGAAGACTTTTCACTCCTTGTCGTCACCGGTCCAAATACCGGTGGAAAGACCGTATCGCTTAAAACGGTTGGGCTCTTGACTCTTATGGGGCAGGCAGGACTTCATATACCTGCAGGTGACAACTCGACACTATCCGTATTTGACGAGGTCTTTGCAGACATCGGCGATGAGCAGAGTATTGAACAAAGCTTGAGTACTTTCTCATCACACATGAAAAACATTGTTTATATCTTAAACCACGCTGATACAAAATCTTTGATTTTGTTCGATGAGTTATGCGCAGGTACCGACCCTACAGAGGGAGCAGCTCTTGCCATCTCGATACTGACCGATCTGAAAGATCGCGGAACTATCACAATGGCTACAACTCACTACAGTGAACTGAAAGTCTTTGCTCTCTCCACTCCGGGAGTTGAAAATGCAAGTCTTGAATTTGATGTAAAAACTTTAAGTCCGACTTACAGACTCTTGATTGGTGTTCCCGGAAAATCAAACGCCTTTGCGATCTCCGGAAAACTTGGCCTAAGCAACAGCATTATAGAGAAAGCTAAAGAGCGCATAAATGACACTGACACAAAGTTTGAGGATGTCATTGCAAGTCTTGAGCAGAAACGTATAGAGATTGAAAAACAACAAAACAAGATAAACAGTTACAAACTTGATATAGAAAAAGACAGAGCCGCGTTAAAATCAAAGCAGGCAAATCTCGACAATCAGAAGGCAAACATCCTAAGAAAGGCAAACGAGGAGGCGCTTGCCATACTTCAGGATGCAAAAAAATATGCGGATGAGAGCATCCGAAATATAAACAAATACGGCAGCATGACAGCACCGCTCTCCGATATGGAAAAAGAGAGAGCAAATCTCCGCTCAAAGATTTCAGACCGGAGCGAGTCCCTGTCCGTAAAGAAGAATACCCCAAAGAATCACAATGTGCCTAAGAATCTTAAGATAGGTGATTCGGTTCTTGTGATGAGCATGAATGTAAAAGGTACCGTTCACACACTTCCAAACGCAAAAGGAGATCTGACAGTATCCATGGGTATACTGCAGACAAAGGTCAATATAAACGATCTTGTGCTCATCCAGGATGATACAAATACTACAAAGAAAAAATTCGAAAAGACCGGTGCCGGAAAGATAAAAATGTCAAAGACACAGAATATCTCATCCGAGATCAATCTCATTGGTAAAACTGTCGATGAGGCTCTGGCTGTATTGGACAAGTATCTCGACGACGCTTATCTTGCCCGCATTCCGTCCGTAAGGATAGTTCACGGAAAAGGTACCGGTGCTTTAAGAAACGGCGTTCACGGATATCTGAAGCGTCAGAAACATATAGCAGACTACCATCTTGCCGAATTCGGCGAAGGTGATGCAGGTGTAACAATAGCCACATTCAAATAAATATACCGGAGGTTTTATTATGTTATCCAGACAAAAAATTCTTATAGTGGATGACGACAACAATATAGCGGAACTCATATCACTCTATCTCACAAAGGAGTGCTATGACACAATGATAGTAAATGACGGCGAGGAGGCGCTTTCGGCTTTTGATACATATTCGCCAAGCCTAATTCTTCTCGATCTTATGCTTCCGGGCATAGACGGTTATCAGGTGTGCAGAGAGATTCGCTCAAAATCCAATGTTCCAATAATCATGCTCTCCGCCAAAGGAGAAATATTCGATAAGGTTTTGGGGCTTGAACTTGGTGCGGATGATTATATTATGAAGCCGTTTGATTCAAAGGAGCTCGTAGCAAGAGTAAAAGCTGTACTGCGACGCTATCAGACACCACAGAAAGAGGACACTTCTCAAAAGGTTGAGGTAAAACTCGTTGAGTTTCCCGATCTTTCGGTCAATCTTTCAAACTACTCTGTCTACTACAACAGTAAACCCGTGGAGATGCCGCCTAAGGAACTTGAATTGTTATATTTTCTTGCCTCCTCTCCAAACCAGGTCTTTACAAGAGAGCAGCTTTTGGATCACATCTGGGGATATGAATATGTAGGCGATACGAGAACTGTGGATGTTCACGTAAAACGAATAAGAGAAAAAATTAATGAAAGTCCTTACTGGAATCTTTCAACCGTATGGGGCATAGGATACAAATTCGAGGTTAACGAATAAAACGATGACAAAAAAACTTCTATCATCACAAATATTATTCATACTTTTGATAATAGTGAGCGCATTTCTCATACTGACAGCATACACCTCCATAAGCCTTGAAAAGGTGTTGATAAATGATGAGAACCGCAATCTTTACAAGGAGGCTACCCGTGTATCCGGAGACTATGCCACAAGCTATTACAGCAAGGATATCTCTCTTGATGATTTCAAGAGCCGTCTGGGGGCTCTCGAGGAATATCTCGATGCAAATATCTGGATCATAAACGCTGATGGTACCGTTCTTGTAAGCACCGGAAGCGACAAATCCCTTAGTCATCTCACAAAAATCGATGGTTTCAACATAAGCGACTTTGGAGATCAGTACTGCATGACCGGCTATTTTTACGGATGCTTCAACGATGAACATCTGACGGTTTATGCTCCCATTTCTTTAAATTATAAAGTCCACGGATACGTCTTTATTCACAAGAGTGTATCATTGGTGACAGAGGATCTGAACAATCTTATGCCTGCTGTCTATTTGACATTCGCCATAGTTCTTGCAATGTTTTTCGTATATCTTTGTGCATACTGGTTTTACACCTTGCGTCCGATTAAAAAGATGGCCTCTGTGGCCTCAGAGTACGCAAACGGAGACTTCTCAAAACCGTTAGATACATCCGGTCCGGGTGAGATTGGAATGCTTGCCGGCTCCGTAAAATATATGGCTCATGAGCTTCAATCCTTAGAGGATGACCAAAAAAAATTTGTCTCGAACGTCTCTCATGACTTCAGATCTCCGCTTACATCCATAAAAGGATATGTTGAAGCTATTTTAGATGGAACGATTCCGGTCGAGATGCAGGATAAATACCTAAATATTATTCTCTACGAGACCGAGCGTCTCAACAAGCTGACAGAAAGCCTTCTGGAGCTCAATAAATACGGTCACTCGGGCACTTATCTGGATCTGACGGAGTTCGATATAAACAGCCTTATAAAACAGATTCTTATGTCTTTCGAAGGCCGTTGTCTCGATAAGAGAATAAACTTTGAGCTTATACTCACCGGCGATGTGACAAATGTTATTGCAGACAAGGGAAAAATACAGCAGGTTGTCCACAATCTTGTAGATAACGCAGTAAAGTTTTCACCTCAGAATTCGACTATAACAGTTGAGACTACAATAAAAAACGGCAAGGTTTTTACCTCTGTAAAAGACAGGGGCGTTGGAATCCCTACAGACAGTCAGACTAAAATCTGGGAGAGATTCTACAAGACAGATTCTTCCAGAGGAAAAGACAAAAAAGGTACCGGTCTTGGTCTCGCCATCGTAAAAGAGATTATATCGGCTCACAAGGAAAATATAAATGTTATAAGTACTGAGGGCGTCGGCTCCGAGTTTATATTCAGTCTTCCTCTCTCCGAAACAACAGACTTACAATAGTTAAAATCTCCATATTTCAACGTTTTCGCATTCAAAACATAGATTTTATGGATTGCTTTGACTGTGTTAAATATTAAACTTATATAAAGCCTTGTAAAACAATTGTAATTGTTCTCCGATATATGATATAGTTGGCAAGTTAGCTAAGAAGGAGGACATTTTACATGAATATAAATGTCAACAGAGCCGAGACTTCCGGTCTGAATTATCAAAACCAGACACAGCTTGATAAAGAACTTACTATCACTGAGGAGTCCGACAGAAACAACAATATTTCCGATGTGAAGGATTCAAAAGAAACTTCCGGCGATTCAAAAATGATAGTCAAAGAAGTTCCAAAATCTTCTGCAATGGAAAAGAAATATGAAGTATTTACCAAAAAGTTCCAAATGACCGGACAGCTTGTTGATGAAATACGTTAAACAAAAAAACTCTTTCAAGGAACAATCCCTGAAAGAGTTTTTTATAAGCACATATATAAAGATTAAACTAACTCAAGAACAACCTCAAGAGCTCCGTCTCCTCTTCTCTGTCCGATCTTAACAATTCTTGTGTATCCACCGTTACGATCTGCATACTTAGGTGCGATCTCTGTGAAAAGCTTATCTACAAGATCAACTTCCTTAGTATTTTTCTTTCTTGCTGCTCCCTCTGAAGGAACATCTTTTACAGAGTAGAGAACCTTGAGCATCTGTCTTCTTGCATGAAGACGGCTTGGGCTATCTTTCTTAATTGTCTTTTCTACTTCGTCATAAACAGTTACTTTCTTTCCGTCTACAACTTCTTTTACACGCTTTCCGTCTTTGTCCTTACGTGCAACTTTTGCCTGAACCTTAACTTCTTCGAAGTTGTCTTTCTCTTTTACAGCAAGAGCGATAAGTCCCTCAGCGATCTTTGAAACTTCTTTAGCCTTTGCCTCTGTAGTAACGATTCTTCCGTTATGGATGAGTGCTGTTACCTGTCCTCTTAAAAGAGCTTTTCTCTGTGAAGAGGTTCTGCTTAACTTTCTGTACTTTGCCATTGTTATTTTCCTCCGTTTTTGTGGAACATCCGGCACGCTCTTTGGTCTTACTGTCCGAATGCTTATTTTCCTTGCGTCCACTCATGAGAAGACACGTCATCGCACTTTGGACTTACATGACATGCCAAATATGAGTATATCTATACGATCGTGGATCGTAATTACTGCTCGTCGCTCTGTCTCAACTGGAGTCCCAGTTCTTTAAGCTTAGCTAATACTTCCTCTAAAGACTTACGTCCAAGGTTACGTACCTTCATCATGTCTTCAGGAGTTCTGTTTGTAAGTTCTTCTACAGTGTTGATACCTGCTCTCTTTAAGCAGTTGTATGAACGAACTGACAACTCAAGCTCGTCGATGTACATATCAAGGACTTTGCCCTTTGTATCATCCGGCTTTTCGTTTATGATAGTTGCTCCCTTAGCAATATCTGTAAGATTGATGAAAAGGCTCAAATGCTCACTGAGAACCTTTGCTGCAAGGCTTACTGCCTCCTCAGGCTCAAGAGTTCCGTTTGTGTAAACATCAAGTGTGAGCTTGTCATAATCTGTTATCTGACCGACACGTGTATTCTGAACTGTAAGGTTCACACGCTCAACCGGTGTATATATAGAATCAATAGCTATATCACCGATTGGAACATCTTCTGTCTTGTTCTTGTCAGCGCTGACATATCCTCTTCCTTTTGTAATTGTAAGCTCCATGTAAAGCTTGCATCCAACACCACCGTTCAAGTGTGCTATTACAAGATCAGGATTGAGAATCTGAATATCAGGATCAGCCTGGATATCGGAAGCTTTTACTACTCCCTCTCCTTCAAACTCGATGTAAGCGACCTTAGGCTCGTCTGTAGGGCTTGTGTTTTTGATTGCAAGATTCTTTATGTTAAGGATGATTTCAGAAACGTCCTCCTTAACTCCAGGTATGGAACTAAACTCATGCAATACACCGTCAATCTTTATACGGCTTACTGCAGCACCCGGCAAAGAAGAAAGCATAATTCTTCTGAGCGAGTTTCCTAATGTTGTACCATAACCTCTCTCCAAAGGCTCAACGACAAATCTGCCGTACTTTTTGTCCTCTGAATTCTCAACAATCTCAATCTTTGGTTTTTCGAAATCGAACACTCGTAAGTCCCTCCTCTCGGGTTTTTGGTCTTAACATCTTACATCAATTATTTAGAATACAACTCGACGATAAGCATTTCGTTTACAGGAACGTCTATCATTTCTCTTGTAGGTAACTGCTTAACCTGTCCTTTTAAAGACTCTGTATCGATCTCGAGCCACTCAGGAACCATTCTTCCCTCGGTTACTTCAAGGATATCTTTCATTCTCTGAAGTCCCTTATTCTTCTCTTTAACTTCGATAACATCTCCTGCCTTTACAAGGTATGAAGGAATGTTTACAACTTTTCCGTTTACAGTGATGAATTTGTGATCAACAACCTGTCTTGCTTCTCTTCTTGTTCTTGCAAGACCCATACGGAATACAACGTTGTCTAATCTTGACTCAAGGATTCTCATAAGGTTCTCACCTGTCATTCCCTTAGCCATATCAGCCTTCTCATAATATGTGTGGAAAGGCTTCTCTAATACACCGTAGATAAATTTAGCTTTCTGCTTCTCTCTGAGCTGAAGTCCGTACTCGGAAATCTTTCTTGCTCTCTTAGCCTGTCTTCTAGACTTCTTATCTACACCTAAATAAACCGGATCAAGATCCAGTGATCTACATCTTTTTAATACTGGAGTTCTATTAACTGCCATTTTACAATACCCTCCTCAATTAGACTCTTCTGCGTTTTGGTGGACGACATCCATTGTGAGGTACTGGAGTTACGTCTTTAATACTTGTTACTTCAAGACCACATGCAGCAAGGGCACGAATAGCTGCCTCTCTTCCTGAACCCGGTCCTTTTACACTAACGTCTACTGTCTTCAATCCATGAATAAGTGCAGCCTTTGTAGCTGTCTCTGCTGCCATCTGTGCAGCATAAGGAGTAGACTTCTTTGATCCTCTGAATCCAAGTCCACCGGCACTTGCCCATGATAATGCATTTCCCTCAGCATCTGTAATTGTTACAATTGTATTGTTAAAAGATGACTGAATATGTACCTGTCCGCGCTCGACATTCTTTTTAACGCGCTTCTTTGTGACTTTCTTAGTTGTTTTTGCCATTACGAACCTAACCTGCTTTCTTCAAATTATTTCTTCTTATTAGCAACTGTTCTCTTCGGACCTTTTCTTGTACGTGCGTTGGTCTTTGTCTTCTGACCACGAACTGGGAGTCCTTTTCTGTGACGGATACCACGATAGCATCCGATTTCCTGAAGTCTCTTAATGTTAAGAGCTATTTCTCTTCTGAGATCTCCTTCTACTGTCTGAGTCTCATCGATAACTGCACTGATCTTCTTTACATCATCGTCTGTAAGATCGCGCACACGAATGTCAGGATTTACACCTGCTTCTTTAAGAATGCGGTTTGCACTGGTTCTTCCGATTCCGTAAATGTATGTGAGACCAATCTCAATACGTTTTTCTCTTGGTAAATCTACACCTGCGATACGAGCCATGTGTGTTTACACCTCCATAATTTTGTGATACTAAAACCTGCTTATGTCCTTCTTCACTCTCGGTATGTTGAGTTTTACAGACCCTAAAATTGATTTTTTTATGAGAACTTCCCTCATTGGAGTTTTGATATGTTCAACGATTATCGTTGCAGCCGCCATATCTTCCTCCCGTCTGTAAGTTAAACTTACATTAGGAATTAACCCTGTCTCTGCTTATGTTTTGGATTCTCGCAGATAATACGGATTGATCCTTTTCTTTTGATGACTTTGCACTTTTCGCAAATAGGTTTAACTGATGATCTAACCTTCACCGTAAAACCCTCCTTTCTTTGTATGACCTCACTGTCATCACCCTCATTTGGGCATAATATGACCGTGGGTTTTCAAAAGTGTCCAAATGGCATATTACCACAATGTTTTATTTAAGTCAACACTTAAATAACTACAAATCAAGGAGCAGGAAATATTCCATGCTCCTTGTTGTTTCCTGTTTTATTATTTATCTCTCCAGATGATTCTTCCTTTTGAAAGATCATATGGTGACATTTCAATTGTTACTTTGTCACCCGGAAGAATTCTGATGAAATTCATTCTGAGTTTTCCGCTTATATGAGCGAGTATCTGGTGTCCGTTTTCAAGCTCCACTGAAAACATAGCGTTCGGAAGTTTTTCAATTACTGTTCCTTCTACTTCAATTACATCTGCTTTTGACATTTTTATCTCCTTATTTTCCGGTTATATCTAAAGACTTTAGTTCCTCGTCTGTTATAGACAAAATTTCAGGTCCGTTTTCGGTGACTAGTATAGTATTTTCATAATGTGCCGAAAGAGTGTGATCCGCTGTAACCACAGTCCAGTCATCATCCAACCACTCGACCGCATAACTTCCTATATTAAGCATAGGCTCGACGGCAAGCGTCATTCCGCTTTTCAATTTCAGGCCTTTTCTTATCTGCCTGTAATTCGGAATTATAGGATCCTCGTGAAGGTGTGTTCCTATTCCGTGTCCTGCAAGGTCTCTGACCACTCCGTAGCCTCTCTTTACAGCATAACTGTTCACGGCATTGGATATCTGATGAAGATGATTGCCCGCCTTCGCCTGTCTGATACCGGCGAAAAAGCTTCCTCTTGTATCCTCTATCAATCTTTTTGCCTCAGAGGTTATGTTTCCTACTCCATGTGTTCTCGCTGCATCCGAATGATATCCTTTGTAAATGACACCGATATCAAGGCTTACGATGTCGCCGTCTTTTATTATTCGTTTATCACTCGGTATTCCGTGAACAACCTCATCATTTACAGAAACACACACCGAAGCCGGATAGCCCTGGTATCCCAGAAATGATGGAATGCATCCGTAACTTCTTATTATCTCCTCGCCCAGTCTGTCAACATCCTTTGTAGACATTCCTTCCTTGAGCGATTTTTGAAGTTCCAAATGTACCCTTCCCAGTATGTTTCCGGCAGCTCGCATCAGTTCAATTGCATTTTCTGATTTTACGGTTACTGCCATATTTTATTCTCCCAGAATGGCTGTTATATCAGAGAATACCTTATCCATTGACTGAGTTCCGTCCACGGATTTGAGAATATTCTGTTTGTTGTAATACTCGATCAGAGGCTGTGTCTGATCATGATATACTTTAAGTCTGTTCTGTACTGTCTCAGGCTTATCGTCATCTCTTAGAACCGTATCACTTCCACAGTTGTCACACTTGCCTTCAACCTTTGTAGGATTGAATACAACATGATATGTGGCTCCACAGTTTAAGCATGCTCTTCTTCCGCCCATTCTGTTTACAATGTTCTCATCCGGAACATCGACATCGATGGCATAATCCATCTTCTCGTTGTTTTTAACAAGTGCCGCATCGAGCGCTTCGGCCTGCGGTATTGTTCTAGGGAACCCGTCAAGGATAAATCCGTTTTTGCAGTCATCCTTTGCGATTCTGTCAACAACGAGGTCGCAAGTGAGTTCATCCGGAACAAGAAGTCCCTTGTCCATAAACTCTTTTGCTTTCTTTCCGAGTTCTGTTCCGTTTTTGATGTTTGCACGGAAAATATCTCCTGTTGAGATATGTGGAATACAGTATTTTTCAGCAATCATTTTTGCCTGAGTACCTTTTCCGGCACCCGGCGCCCCAAGCATTATTATTTTCATGTACCGTTCTCCTTTTTAATTTATACAACAATGGAGATACGGCCACAGACCCTATCTCCAAGTTCATATTAATCGTTCAAAAATCCCTTATAGTTTCTTACCAACATCTGAGATTCAATCTGCTTGATTGTTTCTATTACAACACCGACGATAATGATGATGGATGTTCCACCGAATGAAACATCAGCGTTGAATACACCGTTAAAGAATATAGGCATTAAACAAACAATCATAAGTCCTACAGCACCTACAAATATTATGTAGTTGAGTATCTCTGTGAGATAGTCGCTGGTAGGTTTTCCCGGTCTTATACCAGGTATGAATCCGCCCGCTTTCTTCATATTATTTGCAATCTCCAACGGGTTGAAGGTGATTGATGTATAGAAGTAAGCAAAAACGATGATGAGGAATATGTAAAGGACAAGTCCGATAGAATATTCCGGAGCCGAAACATCGAACCAGTTTGACTGGGACAATGCTTTTAAAATTTTGCTTCCGATATCCGTTCCGTTTCCAACTCCGAGGAGTGAACAGATGATAACCGGAGTCTGCATAAGAGACTGCGCAAAGATTACGGCTATAACACCACTGGTATTGACTTTTAAAGGAATGTAGCTTGACTGTCCGCCAACCTGTTTTCTTCCCTGAATTTTCTTTGAATACTGAACAGGAATTCTGCGCTCAGCATCCTGGAGCATTATTACGAATACGGTCATCAGAAGTATGATACCTATAATGATAACAGCGGCAAGGGTTCCCTTTGCCGGAGTTTTTCCGGAAATAAACTGCTCCCACAATGTTCCCATATCCTGTGGTATACGAGAGATAATATTGATAACAAGAACGATTGATATACCGTTTCCGATACCGTTCTCGGTTATTCTCTCACCGATCCACATGAGAACTGTCGAACCTGCTACAAGACAGGTAACTACGCTTACAACAGAGAGTACGCTGTTTTCTCCGAGAGAGTTTCCTCTCCACAAGCCTACTGCCATAGCTATAGCTTCCACAAGTGCAAGTACTACGGTCAAATATCTTGTATATTCGACTATCTTCTTACGTCCTTCTTCACCGTCTTTCTGCATCTCCTCAAGCTTTGGAATAGCTATGGTAAGAAGCTGCATAATGATGGAAGATGTAATATAAGGTGTAATGTTCAAAGCAAATATAGACATCTGATAGAACGAACCACCTGTAACTGCATCAAAGAAGCTGAATGCATCTGCATTCTGTCCCTCAAACCATGATGCGAACACGCTGCTGTCAACACCAGGAATTGGAAGCTGACTTCCAATTCTGATGACGATCAACATAAAAAATGTGTAGAAGATTCTGTTTCGAATGTCCTTTACTTTGAACGCATTTTTCAGCGTCTCGAACATTAGATCACCTCGGCTTTGCCACCAAGAGATTCAATCTTCTCTTTTGCGCTTTCACTGAATGCGTTAACCTGAACAGTGAGCTTCTTTGTGAGCTCTCCGCCACCAAGGATCTTAACGCCGTCTCTAGGGTTCGATACAATACCTGCTTCGATAAGAGACTCTACAGTTACTACTGCATCGTTATCGAAAACTTCAAGAGCTGACATATTTATACCAACGATATTCTTAGTATTTCTATTCTTAAATCCTCTCTTTGGAAGTCTTCTGTATAATGGCATCTGACCACCTTCGAAACCAATTCTAGGTGCTCCTGAACGAGCCTTCTGTCCTTTGTGTCCTTTACCGGCTGTCTTACCGTTTCCTGAACCGTGTCCACGTCCTCTTCTGAAGTTTGCGCTCTGTCTTGAGCCTTCAGCAGCTTTTAAACTTGATAAGTCCATTATTGACACCTCCTATTCTTTATTATTAGATTTCTTCAACCTTTACTAAATGTCTTACATTCTGGATCATTCCGCGAGTAGCCTTGTTATCAGGGAACTCTTTAGACTGACCGATCTTATGTAATCCAAGTGCCTCAACTGTCTTAACGTTCTTTGGAACGGCGCCAATTGTAGACTTTACAAGTGTTATCTTTAATTTCTCTGCCATTGTTACAATCCTCCTTAACCAAGTATCTCGTCAACAGACTTGCCGCGGAGCTTTGCTACCTCTTCAGGAGCTTTAAGCTGGCTTAAAGCATCAAGTGTAGCAAGAACAACGTTCTGCTTATTGTTTGATCCTAAAGATTTTGTACGAATGTTGCTGATTCCTGCGAGCTCACATACGCTACGAGCAGGACCACCGGCGATAACTCCGGTTCCTTCCGGTGCCTTCTTAAGTAAAACTGAAGCTCCGGTATGTTTTCCCAATGTATCATGTGTGATACTGTGGTTTTCATCTAATTTAACTGTGATGAGGTTCTTTGCCGCATCTTCTTTTCCCTTACGGATTGCTTCAGGGATTTCGATTGCCTTTCCAAGTCCTGCACCAACATGACCATTGCCGTCTCCGACAACAACCAAGGCTGTAAAACGCATGTTACGTCCACCCTTAGTGGTCTTTGTTACTCGCTTGATGGCAACAACTTTCTCTTCAAGCTCTAACTGACTAGCGTCAATTCTTTCACGTTTCATGTGTTTGCTTCCTCCTTCTAAAACTCTAAGCCGGCTTCACGAGCAGCATCGGCTAAAGCTTTGATTTTACCTTCATAAATGAAGCCTGCACGATCGAAAACCACTGTGTTGATACCTTTTTCGATAGCTCTTTTTGCGATTACTGTTCCAAGATAAGAAGCAGCATCCACATTGTTTGTCTTCTCAAGTTCTGCCTTGATATCTTTCTCAAGAGTAGAAGCAGACACAAGAGTATTTCCTACTGTATCGTCAATTACCTGAGCATACATATGACTGTTGCTGCGGAATACAGAAAGACGTGGTCTCTCAGTTGTTCCTACAAGATGGTGACGAATTCTTCTATGTTTTTTCTCACGAACTAAAGTTCTTGATTTCTTGCTTACCATTCTATGTCCACTCCCTTACTTATTTTTTACCTGTCTTACCGACTTTACGGCGGATAACTTCATCAGCGTACTTGATTCCCTTGCCCTTATATGGCTCAGGTCTTCTCTTGTCTCTGATCTCCGCTGCATACTGACCAACACGCTCTTTATCAATTCCGGAAACAATGATCTTGTTTCCGTCTACCTTAGACTCAAGTCCTTCAGGATCCGTCATCTCAACCGGATGAGAATATCCAAGGTTAAGTGTAAGAACCTTTCCGGCCTTAGAAGCTCTGTAACCAACACCGTTTACTTCAAGCTCCTTTGTGTATCCATTGGTAACTCCGACAACCATGTTGTTGATAAGAGTTCTTGTCAATCCATGTAAGGATTTCATTTTCTTCAAATCATTAGGTCTTGTTACGACTACTTCGGCTCCCTCAACCTTGATTTCCATCTCTGTTGGGAGAGTTCTCTCAAGTGTGCCCTTAGGACCCTTTACAGTCACATGATTATTTTCTGCAACGTCTACAGTAACACCTGCAGGTATTGCGATTGGCATTCTTCCTATACGTGACATGCCCGTACCTCCTATAAAATGTTTAACTGATGTTTATTGTTAACCGGTTTGACTCCCGGGCGGATGTCTTTTTCGGACATTGCCGCCAAGTGATCAATCCTACCAAACAAATGCTAATACTTCTCCACCGACCTGAAGCTCTCTTGCTTTCTTGTCAGTGATGATTCCCTGGTTTGTTGAAAGGATAGCTATTCCAAGTCCACCGAGAACATATGGAACCTCATCCTTAGCAGCGTAAACACGAAGACCAGGTTTAGAGATTCTCTTAATGCCGGAGATGATCTTTTCACTCTTGTTTGCGCCATACTTCAATGTAATCTTCATGGTCTTGAAGCTTCCGTCCTCAACCATATCATATTTTGCGATGTATCCCTCGTCAACAAGGATGTCAGCGATTGCAGCTTTCATCTTTGAAGCAGGAACATCTACTGTATCATGCTTTGCAGTGTTTGCATTACGAATTCTTGTAAGCATATCTGCAATTGGATCACTAGTCATTTTCATGATGTATATTTCCTCCTTATCAGATTTACCAAGATGCCTTCTTCACACCCGGAATCTGTCCCTTATATGCTAACTCACGGAAGCAAACTCTGCATATTCCGTATTTCTTAAGTACTGAATGTGGACGTCCACAAATCTTGCAACGTGTGTATTCTCTGGTAGAGAATTTCTGCTTACGCTGCTGCTTAACTTTCATCGATGTCTTAGCCATTAAAATTCCCTCCTAATTATCTTTCAAATGGCATACCGAAGCATGTGAGAAGCTCTCTTGCTTCTTCGTCTGTCTTTGCTGTAGTAACGAAGATGATATCCATTCCTCTTACTTTATCAACCTTATCATACTCGATCTCAGGGAAGATGATCTGCTCCTTGATTCCGAGTGCATAGTTTCCTCTGCCATCAAAAGCATTAGGATTGACTCCACGGAAGTCACGTACACGAGGAAGAGCAAGGTTTACGAGTCTGTCTAAGAACTCATACATCTTCTCGCCTCTGAGTGTAGTCTTACATCCAATAGCCATACCCTCTCTGATTTTGAAGTTTGCTACAGAATTCTTGGCTTTTGTTGTGATAGCCTTCTGTCCTGTGATAGCTTCCATATCACTAACGGCTGCCTCAAGAATTTTGGCATTCTCTTTAGCTTCTCCAACGCCCATATTGACAACAATCTTGTCGAGCTTTGGAACTTCCATAATATTCTTGTAACCGAACTTCTTAGTCATTGCATCAACTATTTCGTTCTGATACATATCTTTAAGTCTACTCACCTGAATGGTCCTCCTCTCTAAAATTAATCGATTACTTCACCGTTTGACTTTGCAAAACGAACCTTCTTATCTCCGTCCATCTTGAAGCCAACTCTTGTAGCCTGTCCCTTGTGGAGATACATAACGTTAGAAGCATCGATTGGAGCTTCCTGGTGAACAATTCCGCCGTTCTGGTTAGCCATACTTGGTTTTGTATGCTTTGTAACCATGTTGATTCCCTCAACAAGAACCTTAGCGTTTTTTACGTCTACGGAAATAACTTTTCCTTCTTTGTCTTTATCTTTACCGGCGATAACTTTTACCATATCGCCCTTTTTGATCTTTAATGTTGCCATCTATCGCACCTCCTACAGTACTTCAGGAGCCAGAGAAACGATCTTCATGAACTGCTTGTCACGAAGCTCTCTTGCAACTGGTCCAAAAATACGGGTTCCTCTTGGTGTCTTGTCATCCTTGATGATGACTGCTGCGTTCTCATCGAATCTGATGTATGAACCGTCCTTACGACGTGCGCCCTTTACGGAACGAACTACAACGGCCTTAACTACATCACCTTTCTTTACAACGCCGCCTGGTGTTGCATCTTTGACTGTAGCAACAATTATATCTCCGATATTAGCATATCTTCTTGTAGAACCGCCCATAACTCGGATGCAAAGAAGCTCTTTAGCACCTGTATTATCGGCAACTCTAAGTCTACTTTCCTGCTGTACCATGCCTTAAAGCCTCCTATATTATTTTGCTCTCTCGATAATTTCAACAAGTCTCCATCTTTTGTCTTTTGACAAAGGTCTGGTCTCCATAACCTTTACGGTATCTCCAACCTTACACTCGTTGTTTTCGTCATGAGCTTTTAATTTATATGTTTTTTTCACGATCTTGTTGTAAAGAGGATGTCTTACATTGTCTCTTACAGCAACAACAACAGTCTTGTCCATTTTGTCGCTAACAACAACACCTGTACGTGTTTTTCTAAGATTTCTTTCTTCCACGGTTGTTCTCCTTCCTCAAAAATCGTTCTTACTCAGCCGCATTGGCCTTCTCAGAGATAATAGTCTGGATTCTAGCGATGTTTCTTCTTACATCCTTGATTCTAGATGTGTTATCCAACTGATTGGTTGCGTTCTGAAATCTCAAATTGAAAAGCTCTTTCTTTGCGTCTACAAGCTGTGCATTCAAATCTGCAACAGACTGAGCTCTTAACTCTTCTATATATGTATTAGTTTTCATTTGCTGCACCGCCTTCCAAATCTGCACGTGAAACTATTTTGCATTTACAAGGTAATTTATGTGTAGCGAGACGTAATGCTTCTTTCGCAACTTCTTCCGGTACTCCGGCGATTTCGAACATTACACGTCCTGGTTTAACAACAGCTACCCAATACTCAAGTGTTCCTTTTCCTGAACCCATTCGAGTCTCGGCCGGCTTAGCTGTTACCGGCTTGTCCGGGAATATCTTAATCCATACCTTACCACCACGCTTTACGTAACGTGTGATAGCGATACGGGCTGCCTCTATCTGGTTGGAGCGGATCCAACAAGGCTCTGTAGCAACTATACCATACTCACCGTATGTTATCTGATTTCCTCTGGAAGCTTTTCCCTTCATGCTGCCACGGAACTGTTTTCTACGTTTTACTCTTTTTGGCATTAACATAATTATCTGGCTCCTCCTTCCTTATCGGCCTTTTTAGGAAGTACCTCACCGTTATAAACCCAAACCTTAACACCTACTTTTCCGTAAGTTGTATCGGCCTCTGCGAATCCATAATCGATGTCTGCTCTAAGTGTCTGAAGCGGAATAGTTCCATCGCTGTAGACCTCTGTACGAGCCATATCAGCTCCGCCGAGACGACCTGAACAAGATGTCTTGATTCCAAGAGCTCCTGCTTTTCTGCAACGTCCCATGCAAGACTTCATAGCTCTACGGAAAGATACACGGTTCTCAAGCTGAAGAGCAATGTTCTCAGCTACAAGCTGTGCATCACGGTCCGGTCTCTTAACTTCCTTGATGTCTACAACAAGTTTCTGTGTTGTATACTTTGAAAGTTCTGCTTTAACCTTCTCGATTTCAGCTCCGCCTTTTCCGATTACCACACCAGGCTTAGCTGTGTAAATAGTTACTTTAACGCGGTCAGATGCTCTTTCGATCTCAATCTTAGAAACACCTGCAGCATATAATTTCTTCTTAAGAAATGTTCTGATATTATAATCTTCAACTAAGCAATCAGCAAAATCTTTCTCTGCGTACCACTTTGAGTCCCAGTCCTTGATGATGCCGACTCTTAAGCCATGAGGATTAACTTTCTGTCCCATGATTGTCCTCCTTATTTCTCGTCAAGCACGATAGTAATGTTACTAGTTCTCTTTTCGATTCTGTACGCTCTACCCTGTGCTCTAGGTCTGATTCTCTTCATTGTCGGTCCCTTGTTTGCGTAGCACTCAGCTACAACAAGGTTTTCAGCCTTAAGGCCGTTATTGTTCTCAGCGTTTGCAATTGCTGACTTTAAAAGCTTAGCTATTAACTCTGATGCGTATCTTGGGTTGTATGTAACGATAGCGAGAGCTGTGTTAACATCCTTTCCGCGGATTGCATCTAAAACGAAACAAGCTTTCTGTACAGAGACTCTTGCATAAGATAACTTCGCAGAAGGTCTTGTATCTTTAACTTCATTTCTTTCTCTCTTTATCTGGGATCTATGTCCTTTTGCCATGAATTAAAACCTCCTTTCGACTATCTAGACTTCTTTTCGTCTTTTCCGTGTCCTCTGTAAGTTCTTGTTGCAACGAACTCACCGAGCTTATGTCCAACCATGTCCTCTGTTACATATACAGGAACATGCTTTCTTCCGTCGTGTACAGCGATTGTATGTCCAACCATCTGTGGGAATATTGTTGAGCGACGAGACCATGTCTTGATAACGCTTTTATCGCCTGATGCATTGAGTGCATCAACCTTTTTCAAAAGGCTTGCATCCGCAAATGGTCCTTTTTTTAATGATCGAGCCATAATTACCTCCTAATTACTTGATTGCTCTACCGTCTCTTCTTCTTACGATGAGCTTGTTAGACTGCTTGTTCTTCTTTCTTGTCTTAAGTCCAAGTGCCGGCTTGCCCCATGGAGTAGATGGGCCCGGGCGACCGATAGGTGCTCTACCTTCTCCACCTCCGTGTGGATGGTCATTAGGGTTCATGACAGAACCACGAACTGTTGGGCGGATACCCATATGTCTCTTACGTCCTGCCTTACCGATCTTAACAAGGTTGTGATCACCGTTTCCGATAACACCGATTGTTGCGCGGCAGTTGATAGGAACCATTCTCATTTCTCCTGAAGGAAGACGAAGTGTTGCGTACTTACCTTCTTTAGCCATGAGCTGTGCAGCATTTCCTGCTGAACGAACAAGCTGTCCACCTTTACCAGGAAGAAGCTCGATGTTGTGTACCTGTGTACCTACAGGGATGTTTGCAAGTGGAAGGCAGTTCCCAACCTTAACCTCTGCGTTGTCTCCGTTCATAACGGTCATTCCGTCTGTAAGTCCTTCAGGTGCAAGGATATATGACTTTGTACCATCTGCATAAACGATGAGTGCAATGTTTGCTGTTCTGTTTGGATCATACTCAATTCCAACAACCTTTGCCGGAATTCCGTCCTTTGCATTTCTCTTAAAATCAATGATTCTGTATTTTCTTCTGTTTCCGCCACCCTTGTGTCTTACAGTGATCTTGCCCTGGTTGTTACGTCCGGCATTCTTCTTTAAAGAAACTGTAAGAGATTTTTCAGGAGTAGTTTTTGTTATCTCAGAAAAATCAGATCCAGTCATGTTTCTTCTGGAAGGTGTATATGGGTTATATGTCTTAATTCCCATTTTTGTTCTCCTTTCGATATTTTACTTATCGTGCCATCTCTGACACATAATCACCGGTGCTTTCATCGCACCTTCAAATTTTAAAGACCGCTGAAGATCTCGATATCAGCACTGTCAGCTGTGAGCTGAACGATTGCTTTCTTCTTCTTTGCTGTCTTTCCAACGACCATTCCTCTTCTTTTCTTCTTGCCGTCGATGTTCATGGTGTTGACTGACTCAACCTTTGCTCCGTCGAACATTTTCTCAACAGCTTCTTTGATCATGGTCTTGTTTGCTTCCGGGTGAACATAGAATGTATATTTCTTCTCAGCCATAGCATTCATGCTCTTCTCTGTGATTACCGGTTTGAGGATTACGTCATAGTACTGTACGTTTGCCATTATGCATACACCTCCTCGATAGTCTTAACAGCAGCTTTTGTAACTACTACTGTGTTGTATTTAAGGATATCAAATACGTTGATTGTGCTTGTTGAAGCAGTCTTTACTGTAGGGATGTTAGCTGCAGACTTAACTACATTGTTGTTGTCATCTACTACGATAAGTGCCTTCTCAACATTGAGATTCTTAAGAACCTCTGCAACCTTCTTGGTCTTGATCTCAGCAAGATCGAAGTTGTCCAATACGATGAGCTTCTTCTCTGCTACTGCGTTAGTAAGTACAGATTTCAAAGCTGCTCTCTTCTCTTTCTTGTTAAGCTTGAAAGAGTAATCTCTTGGAACCGGTGCGAATACCATTCCGCCACCTGTCCACTGTGGAGCTCTTGTAGATCCCTGTCTTGCATGACCGGTACCCTTCTGTCTCCAAGGTTTTCTTCCACCACCGCTTACTTCGGAACGTGTCTTTGCTTTCTGTGTTCCCTGACGGTTGTTTGCAAGCTGCTGAAGTACTGCCATATGAACGAGATGCTCGTTTACTTCTACACCGAAGATTGCATCGTTAAGCTCAAGGCTTTCTACTTCTTTGCCTTCCATATTATAAACAGATACGTTTGCCATCTGTGTGTCCTCCTTTCCCGATCAAATTACTTTCCTGCTTTTACTGTCTCTTTGATTGTTACAAGTGACTTCTTTGGTCCCGGAACGGCACCCTTTACCAAAAGCAGATTGTTCTCAGCGTCAACCTTAACAATTTCAAGATTCTGAACTGTTGACTTAACGCTTCCCATATGACCAGGCATTCCTTTTCCCTTGAATACACGGCTAGGTGAAGAACAAGCACCGTTTGAACCCTGATGGCGGTGGAATTTAGAACCGTGAGCCATAGGTCCTCTGTGCTGTCCAAGTCTCTTGATTGCGCCCTGGAATCCTTTTCCCTTAGAGATAGCGGTTGCATCTACCTTGTCGCCCTCAGCGAAGATATCAGCTTTAATCTCCTGAGCAAGTGCATACTCCTCGGCGTTCTCAAAACGGAACTCTCTGACGAACTTCTTTGCAGAAACTCCTGCCTTGTCGAAGTGTCCCTTCTCAGCCTTGTTTACACCATGTCTGTTTTTGATTTCTTTCTTTCCTGTTGCATCCTTAGATACGATCTTCTCTTTAGCATCTACGAATCCAACCTGGATTGCGCTGTAACCGTCGTTCTCAACTGTCTTAACCTGAGTAACAACACATGGTCCAGCCTGTAATACAGTAACCGGTACTAATACACCGTCTGCATTGAAGATTTGAGTCATTCCGACTTTTGTTGCTAAAATAGCTTTCTTCATTACTTTACCTCCTGTAATCTACAGCGGAACGCTTCATGCCCAAAACTTTGGGGTAGCGGAACCGTTCATCCTAGAACAGTCAATATAAGTGGTTGTCATTAACAAACTTCTATATTTAACCTTCCGGATTTAAACTTTGTTGTCAGGACTTATTTGTCCTTCATTTTGATATTGATCTGAACGCCGGCCGGCATCTCAAGACGTGATAAAGCATCAACTGTCTTCTGGGTCGGTGTGACAATATCGATGAGTCTCTTGTGGGTTCTCTGCTCGAACTGCTCTCTTGAATCTTTGTACTTATGTACAGCTCTCAAGATTGTTACAACCTCTTTCTTAGTAGGAAGTGGTACAGGTCCGCTCACCTGTGATCCGTTCTTCTTTACTGTTTCGATGATCTTTCTTGCAGATGCATCCACCAACTCATGGTCGTAAGCCTTTAATGTAATTCTCATTGTCTGACTTGCCATAAAAAAAGTCGCCTCCTTTTCGCACTTTTTAATTCTAAGTACGACAAGCGGTGACTGTACACTTTTCCGTGTGTGTCCTGCTGTTTGATTCACACACGACTACCTCTGTAGTAACCTATTCGTGATACAGTGACTTGTCGCCAGTTTCCTAACTTGACATTCGCTCCACGGAAAACCTGCTCTCTCAAGCAGCAACCTCACGCTTCATAGCTATCAATGTCACAGCAACGATTATTATACATAGGTAGTTATATATTTTCAAGTCATTTTTAAAAAGTTTTGTATTTTTTTTAGAACAATCCATGTTTGATATTTTAAAGCAGCATTTTATCTTTTATTACACAAAAAAATTGAAAATGGCCGCAGACAAACATGCCTGCAGCCATCAATCCTGTTTTATTTCATCTTGTTTTTTCTGTTTCTTCCTATTATATAGAGGATTACAATCAGACTTATCAAAAAGGCTGCCGCACTCACAGGAAGTGTTTTATCAAAATCTCCGGTCTTTGCGTTGCCGGTCTTTGTCACATTATTGACATCCGAATCATCATTCTCTGCCGATATGCTTCCGGTTCCTCCGTCTCCGTCCGTGACATTCGGCTTATTTGTATCCTCAGTGTCACCTTCGCTTTCACTCTCGGATTCATTTTCCGTATCATTTTCCGTATCATCTTCCGAGGTGTTTTCTGTTTCAGAACCGTTTTCTGTCTCCGTATCATCTCCCGTCGATGTTCCTCCATCTGTACTGCTTCCGTCAGTAACTGTTGCGGTTGCTGTAAATTTGATTCCCACATCAAGCGGTATAGGCAAGGACGAAAGATCTATCTCGATTGCAGTCGGATTGCCGTAAGCATCTGTTTCCGTGACTATAATATTTCCGTCGACCTCGTAAGTTCCACTCTCTCCCGCAACGCTTGAGTTAAGATATTCGCTGAAGGATTTATTGCTGTCGAGTTCAATCGCCGTCACATTCTTTTCATCAGTCGACTCATTGTTTGAATTATTGCTTGAAGCACTCTTCAAAAGATTCTTTTTCAACGACGAATCGCTAAATGAGCATCCCGCCTCACCGATTTTTACATTGCTTAAATCAAGCATATATCCGTCGGTTGCTTTTGCATAGAGCTTGGTTTTGTTTATATATCTGCTCTCGCCATTACTTCCGTTTCCGTCTCCGTCACTTCTGTATGTTCCTCCATCAACCTTGACCCGGCCACCGACATCGTCATCGGTTATGTTGATTACGGCTATTGTTGGAACAAAACTTACAACTATCTCATTTGCATAAGGCACTCCGTCATCCGATTCCGCAAGATGAAGCACAATCGCACCCTGCGAATTCATATATATATCGAAGTTCGGATATACAGCTCTTAATTCATCATAACATGAAGCAGTCTTGTCCGTGACAAGGTTTCCGTCACTGTCGATATAACCGTCCACAGTGATCACATTCTCGGTATCCGATTCAACACTGTTTGCAGGATCGTCATAGTCTCTGTACTTAATTGTAAATGAATCGCCGTACATCCAATTGTCATCATTCTTCCAGTAAACCCTTATAGCACCTTCAACATAATCTTCCTTATCATATGCTGTAGGAACCGAGGCGTCCTCATTGACAGTTGATGTTACAACACCGACCGTTCCTCCGGCACTTCTTTGCGTACCTCCCGATGAACCGCTGTCTACACTCGAAACTACTGTTGAGTTTTCTATTCCTGTATAAAGTATCGCTTTATTTATGATATCATATCGGTCGATCGCATCTTCCGTAGCCTGTCGGTTTGAATCACTGTAGTTTTCAGTCTCCTCATACTGCGGAGGATCCGACTGTTTTTCATCCACCTCATAGTAGACATTCTTAGGCAGCTTTATTACAGCCATCTCAGAACCTTTTATTTCCATATATCCATCCGATGCGCTCTCTGTCCTTATCAAAGCCCCTCTCGCTCCTGTGGTCGTGTCATACTCATATACTTCATATCCGTCCTTGAAGGTCTTGTTTAATGAGCCTTCGCTGACGCCAAAGTTTACAGCAAATTTGAATACTGCGGATGTAGGACCGCCCTCATTGGTTTTTGCTATCTCAAGGTATGCACCAGTCTGATAATAAACCGCAGAGTTTGTTATAGTCTCCTCGTATTCCATTGTCTCGCTCTCTTGGTTGAGAGCCGTTGAAACAGCAGTAACCGAAGATTCTGTCACAGTATAAAAATCTATATCTGCATCGACTTCTTTTGCCGCATAGCTTATTTGCTCATAACTTCCGTCAGAGAGTTCTATGTATTTTTTAAGGTTCTCAAAGATGTAGGTAAATGTCTCATTATAGGCATTTATATTTACATTTACAGTCTCCCCGACATTTTCAGTCACATCGGTGAGTCCATTATTGTACGTCCTCGTCAGCTGAAGTTTTATATATTCTCCTCTGAGAGAATTGGTCCAATCAGTGTAGCTTGCGTCATCTCTGTCATTGTCTCCGACAAACAGCTTTGTGACCTCAAGTTCACAGACAGGCATATCATACATTACAAGCGTATTGGTTGAAGGACTTGTTATAAGATATCCGCCCTTCTCGTCATACACTTTTCCGTCTTCCGACATATAGAAAGATATGTCTTTGGTGCTCTCGTAATTTACAGGAGCGCCTGTCTCGTGTATCACATAGCTTCCCGATGGTATACCATAGATGGTTATTCCCGAGGTGTCTGTAACTTCAAATGCATCCGCTCCTTTATCTGTCGAATTTGCGGAGAGCGCAAATTTCACCTTTTCTGTCGTTCCCTTCTTATAGATTACGTAAGATCCGCCTGTTATATTTGTTCCGGTTACAGATTTCTCTATAAAGGTAAAATTGTTCTTGTAGTTTGATATCGTATTGTCGGTGCCAAGGCTCGATGCAGCGGATGACAAAACTATATCATTTCCGGCATTGTCCGCGGTGACACTGAAGGTGTACTTATCTGATGTAAGCACGTAACCGTCCGCAGTTGTTTCTTCTATAATATAGTAGTCACCCCACGTCAGGTTATTTATCGTCGTCGCACCGTTTGTACTTCTCTCAACTTTTGTCTCAAGCTTATATGTGTTTCCGGTAATAAAATTGAATGCCTTCTTAAATATATTGTCGGTGTCGTCCTTCTTGTAAAGGGCAAATGTTACGCCCTCTATCGCCTCATCGGTATCACCGTCTATCTTCCTTATTATAAGACGGCTCGTCTTTCTCTTGTTATGCACCTCGACATCCTTAGTTGCCTGCATATCTGAATCTGTTATCTCGACATACGCAGAGTAGTTTTCATATCCCGTAGGCGCAGTCTCTACAAGCTCGTACACTCCGGTATCCCCTACCATAAAGGTAAGTTCTCCGTTTGCATCTGTAGCAAGCGTACTTGTATACTGTGAATTTATGTCCTCCACTGCATCGCCTCTGACTCTTTCTCCCGATGCATCGAGAGATGTCTCGTACAGAGTGAATGAGACGTTTGACATCACAGCATCATCACCGTCGGCATCTGTCTTTATGACATGTATGCATGCCCACTTAAAGGTGTTTGTAATATTTGTATTGTAATTGTCCGGATATGAATATTCTGTATTGTACTTATCATATGAAGCGACATCATTTCCGTTTATCTTCGTCTCTTTTGCGCGATAAAGAATCTTGGTACCGTCCATAAGATACTTCGGCAAATCGGTGAACGTGTAGCTCTTTGCATTGCTTGCCGCCGTAGTCTCGGAGTAATCACTCCAGGTGAGACTCCAGGTTTTTCCGTCAACCTCACTCCAGGTATTTCCTCCGTCAATGCTTCGACAGAGTACTCCCTCGGCGGTATATTCACTGCCCGAACTTAATGTGTCAACATTCTCTGCCCAGCTCTTGGTCACGGTATAGTCCATGAGTTCAATGTTTGCAAAAATGAAGGTTGTCTCAAGTCCGCTCTTTGTCTCCTCTGTCTCAAGCACGTAACCGCTGTCGGAACCGCTCTCAACAATCCTGTAGTTTATTGAGGTACTCTCGTTTGTAGTAGTATCAAGTTCGTACGTCTCGAGTCCTGTCCAATAATAGGTCCACGCCTCTGAGTCAATCGGCTCATCTTTGCTCACTGAATATGTTTTTGCAGGCGAGAACGACTGCCAATCCCCATCGCCCTTCTTGTACTGAAGTTCAAAGGTCACGTCGTACGCTGCCGTATTGCTTTCGTTTCTCCAGTATTTGATGAGGCTGTAGGTATTTGATGTGTTATTTATAAATACAACTCCGACATCTACAGGCACAGGTTCTTCTGTAAATTCAATACTTACAAGAGTGGCATTTCCATACTCATCAGTATCAAGAACTTTTATTGTTCCGGATACGTCATAATATCCGTCCACTCCACCTGTCTCAGGAATAGCATAGGTTCCTACGGTCTTTTTAAAGGTGTAGGTCTCGCTGTCCTCCTGCACAAGTTCGCTTTCTGTGAGCGGTGTACTTGATGATGATACTTCACCTGCCAGTTCAAGTCTAATCTTGTCCAAAGCCACATAACATCCTGCCGTAGCTCTCGCATACAGCACATTATTTGCCGTTCTCTCTGAATCGCCAGGTGCAGCAAGCTGCGTGTAGGTGCTTCCATCAACAGATACCGCTCCTTCCGAAGGAATTCCGGACACATTTTTAATCTGTGTCGTCGCAGTGAAAGTTACATCGACACGCGATTTGTACGGAACGCTGTATGTGCTCTTGTCACTTCTGCCATCGAGGCAAAGTGTTATCGTTCCATCTGTGTCCTCACTTATCTCAAAATAAGGATATACCGCCAAAAGTTCTGCGTAGCAGGATGCAGTCGTATCCGTGATAAGACTTCCGTCTGTGTCAAACATACCGTCAACCGTAACTGTGTCCGTATCGCCGGTGCTCTTTGCATCCCAGTTTAAATAGGTGATAGTAAATCCATCATCCGACATCCAGTTCGTCGCCGGTTTCCAAGACAAGGTATAAACATCCTTGATCTCGTCTATAGAATTGGTATTCTCGATGCTTCCGATAGTAATCGTTCCTCCGGCATTTGTGAGTTTGTCGGCATCTTCAGTATTTTTCTCGTCATTTAATGTCACATTGTCTGCGGAGAGATACATCATCTCCTGTACATTTGTGTTTGTAGCACTCACTGTAACCTTTGTAGCCTCACTGGTCGCAGTCTCATTATCTACGGTAGTGTAGGTCACACCATAGTTCTTTGGAACACTTTCCTCAACCAGCGAGTAGGTTATTTTTTCCGTGGTGGTCGTATCTCCGCTAACTGTGTACTCGTACAGCGGAAGATTCTCATATGTATATGTATAAATGCTCGTATTTGTGTCAGACGTGTCAAATGTATGAACGTAGCTACTTCCCATTGACTGTGCTTCCGACATCGAAGCCGTCTTTTTGTAGAGTGCAAGGGTTATGCTGTCAGGTCTTATGTCATCCTTCCAGATTCCAGAGTACTCGTCCGTACCGTCTGTAAAAGTCTCATCAAATACTTTCTTTACATCTATATCAACCTTAGATCTGTCATCCGCCCATGTTATGGCCGGTGTGTCAGATGTGTTATCCCATGTCACATAAGAGTCTGTTCCATCAACCGAAGCCTGTGTCTTTGCGGACACAATCTCACCGTCGACGTCTATTATGAATGAGAATCCCTCCGAATCCGTAGGCATACTGTAACCATCGGCAGGTGAACTCTCTTTTAACACATAGGTAAACTTGTCGACTCCCTCCGTTCCATTTGCGTCCTCTGTCGCTATAAACAGATTCTCCATCGTACCGGCAAAATTTGATACGGTAAGACCTGTTATTGTACGCGCCTCAGTATCTCCAACAAACATACCTGTTATGGCAAACTCTGCTCCCGAAATATTTGTTCCGTTTTCGGAATCAACCTTTTTTATAGCTATGCTTACCGGGTCGTCATTCATTGTCACAATGTTGTTTGTGAATTTTACGGACGTCGAGGTTCCCTTGTATATATCATAATTGTTGTCGGCTCCCGCTATGTTGAATGCCACATCCTCATCAACGTTTTTGTATCCTGTCGGAGGAAGTACCTCATGAAGGGCATAATTTGTCTCGGCTTTTAAACCGTAAACGGTGACTCCGTCGGCAGTCATCTCAAATGAGTTTACAGTTCCGCCCGTCTCATCAGCATTCAGATAAAAGCTGACCGCATCACCTGACCCTGCCTCTCGGATTTCAAATTTTCCTCCGGTGAGAGCTGTACTTCCGTCGCTGTTATACTTCTTGAAGGTAACCGATGTCTTGTAGTTGTATATCGCACTTCCTTCTTTTTCCGTAAGGAGCTCGACATCACTGTAAAGCTTAAGTTCACTTGATACCGTGTCTGCATTTACCTCAAAATAATACGGTGTGGAATCCACTTTATATCCGTCGACCGTGGCGCTCTCAACAATCTTGTACGACCCCCACGGAATATCATCTATAACAGTGACTCCGTCTGTCGACTCCTCGACAGTTGCCACGCTCTCTGTATATGCATATCTGTTACCGGTTATAAAATTCCATATGGTTCCAAATATACCTGTGGATGTATCTTTCTTATACAAAGTGAAAGTGACATCATCTATGGTCTTGTCGGTTTTATCACCGTCTTTTTTGTATAAGCTGACAGTTCCAAGTTTTCTTACGTTTGTTACTCCCGTACTGCTCAGATGGCTGTCCGTGGTGTTTTCTGTAAATGATACTCCGTCCGTTCCTCCGATAAGAGCTGAAGTGACGGTTACATTTCTTCTCAAACCTTCATCCGTAACAGTGAAGAATGCGTCAAACATTTCACTGTCACTGTATCCTGTGGAGCTCTGTGTCTCCTTCAGTTCATAGTATCCTGCCTCATTTACCACGATTGAAGCTTTTCCGTTCGCATCCGTAGTCGCCGTCACAGCAGTCTGTGATGAATCCGTAACCGCCACACCGGTGGCTTCATACTCGCCGGTCGCACTGTCATAATTCGCCTTATAAAGCGCAAACGTTGTTCCGGCAAGCAACATACTGCTGTCATTCTCATCTTCTTTTACTATGTCAAGTCTTAAGCTTAATGTATTTGTCACTGTCACAACCGTATATCCGGTATTTGTATCAGGATCCGGTGTGTTCTGTGTCACCTGATAAGAGGCAACATATCTTAAAAAGTCATCCTGCTCATCTTCATCGGCTGTCTCTGAAACAGACTCCTTGACGGAGTAAGTGATCTCTGTCAACTGATCTGCCGCATATCTCGGTAGTCCGTAATGAACAGTCTGCGATTCTTTTGTATAAGTGTTTGCCCCCTCAATTGTTCCGCTCCAGGTATCCGTAGAAAGGGTCGTGTCATCCCAATCAATCTGATATCTTGATGCGAGCTGTTCCTCCGCTGTGCTTGAAGTATCACCGTATGCGGTTCCGTCTGTGCTTGCATAAAGTTTAAAATCAATATCACTGAAAGCATCTGCTCTCTCCACATCAGTGGCGTTTGAAAGAGAGTTGTCATCCCATTCCTTCTGCACCGTAATCTCCGTGACAACAAGTGTATTTGTTATCTCTGTGAGACTTCCATGGCTTTTTGATGCGCCGTCGGTATTGTAGTCATTTACATAACTTACATTATATGCTTTTGATACCTCATCCGCTGACGCAGTCGGATAGAGATAGGTTCTTCCGTCTGCTGTTATCACTCCGTTTATCTTTGTCTCTACAGTCTTGTAGTAGAGATAATCATAGTCACCCAAAGAGTTCTTTTCATACTGTTTTACCGCTTCAAATGTATATCTGTCGGTTCCCGCACTGCTCACATTTCCATCTGTATCAAACGTCGTTGCCGTCTGATCTGTGAGTGTTGCTGTCAGATTGTTTCCCGAAGAATCTGTGGCAGGTTCCCAGTTTGTTCCGTCTGTTGATTTGAGGAGAGCAACCTCTGCGCTAAATCCTGTATAACCGCCTACCGTGGCAGGGAAACCGTAATAATTGTTTTCCCATGTCTTTGTAACTGTATAATCAAAGGTTCCCACATTGTCAAAGGAATACTCGGTGGTCTTCTCCAAAGTATTCTCATCTGTGGTCTCAGTAGAGGTTTCACCCTCGACAACATAATAGTCGACAGCCTCAGGATCCGTCTCAACGACAGTGTATTCCAGGGTATTTCCGTCGCTGTCCATAGCAGGGAGGTTTGTCCATTCAAAGCTCTGTTCTGCCTGGTCTGCACCCGTGGAGGTAAGAGTTGTTTTTATAGGTGTGGCAAATGAGCTGTACGCGGTCTCACCGCTCAGACGGTATTTGAGTTCAAATTCAGCCTCCGAAGTTTCATCCTTATGCCAGTTCTTTATTCCCTTCACATTCTGTGTATAGGTATCCGAAACAAGTTTGTTTGTGAGTGTCACATAGTTGATGCCGGCATTTGAGAGATATTCCCACGTACCCTGACATGCTCCGGACGTCGTTCCGTCGAGCGCATAATTTTTGGAGAGCGTTCCCGAGGTCGTACTTCCATCGTAGTCACTTGTCTCCTCATAGTTCATGTAGGTTTTTTCCACACCCGAAACAACGGTGACAGGATGTGAATTTCCATCAGTAACCTGAACCGCTCTGTAGAACAAGGTATATTCATTTGTCTCATCGCTGGCAGCAAGACTCTTCACGGTCTTTTTCCATGTGGTTGTGTCATAGGAATCGCTACTTTGCATTGTGATCACAACATCATTGCCCGATGAATCTGTGACATTCTCCCATGCGAATCCAGTAGTATCACTATAGTTTACTGTCGCATCATCGTTTACCTTAACGTACTGGAGATAAAGCCTTACGCTCTCCGGTCTGGTCTGGTAGGTATTCTCGGAGTCATTCTCCCAGTTTAAGGTTATTGTCATTGCATTCGATATGAGAGAGTTGTTCAAGACAGTCTTGCTTCCGTCTGTCTCTGTTATTGTCTCTCTCACATATGAGCCGGCTCTTATATAGCTGTCCGGATCTGTGCTCTCAGCCTCGTAAACCGACCATGTATATGTTCCATCTGATTTGAGGTAACCTATGGCATCTTCGTAAACTCTGTATTCAATCTCTCTGTATCCGTTTACGGAATCGTAGATATATTTAGGAAGCTCCTTAAATACCACGCTCTGATTACTTGCTGTATCAACTGCAGCCACAACAAGAGCCGCTCCCTCATCGCTTGTGTCTGCCGAGTAATCATATTCGGTGCTACCGACGTAATAATGGGCAGCATTCTCCCAATCATCGTCATCGCCTCCGACAACTCTGTACTGGAGACGTATTTTCATAGCATCCGGTCTGAAACCGTATTTATTATTTCCGTCCATCCAGTTCTTCTGCAATGTGAATGTCTTTGTAAAGCCGTTAGTGATTGTTGAAAAACTGTTTGCGGAAGTTTTTGCAAAATGGTAACTCTCTGTTCCGTTGTAATAATATGAAGAAATATCGCTGTTAACCGACGAATTATACTCCTCGCGGACTTCATATGTGTAGGTATTTCCGTTTGCAGACGTCTTTCTCAAGTTGTAGAAAGTATAGCTCCAGGTGTCCGCAGTCTCAGGCGTATCCCCTTTGCTCCATACCAGATAAGGCAGAACGTAAGAGTCATCCTCCTCCGTCTTCACAACAAAAGGAACCTGAACACTTGTGACCGCATTGTCAGCACCACTTGTCGCACTTGCCGATCTGTAGAGCTTTAATGTTATGTCCTCAGGTCTGAACTCATATGCATTGTTATAGTCTCTCCAGGTCTTTGTACCCGTAATGTTTCTGATTTTTTCCGTCGTGAGATGTGTATAATAAATATTCCTGAGAGATGCGACAGAAACTTTGCTTGACTCTTCATCTGTGAGTCCTATCTCATCCTTAAATATAATATATCCGTCTGAGTTGTCGGCTATTATTGAACCGGTTCGTGTATAGCTGTCTCCGTTTTCGTCAATGCCTGTGACAGTCGATTCATATTCCGTCTCAGCCTGATTAGAATAGTATTCTGCCGTATATCCATCCGGAACAACCTCGGAAACTATGTAATAGTAAAGGGTTCCGTTCGGAGAATAAATCATGAGATCGTCGAAGGTCACCGAATCAGCTACGCTTGCACCACCGGTTATGGTCTCGGATGTGAGATAGTATCTTGAGGAAGTTCCGTCTTCAATCATTGATGCTATATCCAACGAGTCAATTAGATCTTTTCTCACTCTAAAAAGCCTGAATTCAGCTGTTGCATATTTGAGCTCTGCCGCAGGTTCATCTCCTTCTTCTCTGTCTGAGTATAGATCGTCCAGATCCCAGTATTTATATACGGTAATGCTTCTCTTGTTTCCATCGGAAGCTGACACAAATGTATTTGTTATACTGTCTGTTCCAAGTATATTTGTATAAAGATCCGAGAGAACCGTGTTTTTGGTATCACTCTCCGCATATTCCTCTCGCACTCTGTATTCGTAAGCCACACCGGAGTTGTTGTATGTAGGCAGATTATCAAAATCAACCTTGGTCTCACCCGGCAAAAGTGTGTATGTCACCGCTTGTGAGTCTACGGTATAGTCGTTCAATGTAGTCGAGCCTGAAACTCTCTGCTGAAGAGTCAGTAGCAGTGTAGGAAGTTCAGATGCAGCAAATCCGTCAACCCCACTCCATATTTTTTCAAATGAGAAAGTGATATATGCGCCTATCACGTTAACGATTCGCTCTCCGTCCCCGGCGCTGTTATCAGTAAAATCAGTTGAATCGTAATCGTTCTTTTCGGCCTTATCAAGCCACTCATCCGTTCCCGAAGTGCTGTCGCAGTAATAATAATGTTTTGTATAAGTCGCGGATGTCGATGCCGCTGTATCTCCGAGTCGCTCCACAACATAGTATAGATACTCGTATCCGTTACTGTCGAAAGCCGGAAGATTCTTTATCTGTGCAAGCAAATGATAGCCGTCACTGTCATAGTCGGCTCCTGTCCAGGTTATCGTATAATCGTCATCATATGTCGTATATTCCGTCGTGCTTCCGTCATCTATAGTTCTGTAAAGTGTAAGATATACATCCGGTCTGGCCGATGCGTTTGAGCTTGTGTCTCTCCACTCTATCTGCGTTGAATTTGTCTTTGATCCGGTGATTCTGTGGCTCCACTCAAAGGTGTAACAGTCGAGGTTATCATTCGATGTGCTGGCCGAAACCTCAATGCTTGTGGAGCTTCCGAAATGCTTGTAATATGCCGATGTCTTTGTTGCAAATGCAGAACTAAGTGTCCAGTTGTCTCCGGATGTGACCCCCTCAAAATCATAGGTGTAAATAGTTCCGGCAGAATCATATTTTTCAAGCTTTATGCTTTCACTCTCCCAGTACTCACTGTCGGTACCGCTTACCACGTCGGATGCAACGGACTCTGTTCCGGAGTACTCAGGCATATAGATTCCATCAGCTTCAAGCGTATCTGTGTCGGTTATCTCATTCATCGATGAGTCATAGACTTTCACCTTGACCTTGCTGTCTGAGGTATCAAAATATTGTCTCAAATAATAGCTTACTTCATCATCCTCACCTTTATTTCTTGTCATGAGGACATCTATATATTCAGGACGTGTATCATTTGCATCTCCGCCGTCATACCAGTTCTCAATGAGTTTTAAATCAACCGTTCCGTAACGGGTGTTCGTGACGATATTTGTTCCCGGATATATAAGCTCGCCCGTGCTTTCCGTCGTATAGCTGTACTTGCCGTTATGCACGGATCCGTCTAAGGTGTAATTGCCATTTTCGTAGACAACTTCATCATCCCCAACCTTTGCCTCATATATTCCGAGTCTAGAAGTTCCGTCATAATCTGAAACATAATCTTTGAGATATGAAGGCAGGGTTATATTTCCGTTCCAGTTGACAGCAGCCGTCAAGGTGACTTTGAATGTAAAAGCCCCACCGTCCCACTGTTCTTTAAATGTGGTAACTTCCTCCTCGGTATAATTTGCAAGGAGCCATTTCTCTATAAATGTCGGCATCTCTCCTGCTACCGTAGTGAGATCGACATAATTTCCCTCGTCATCCATAACATAAGCATGAAGTTCAGCCTCGGATCTGTTGTCCGTATTTCCATCATCTTTCCATTTTTTCACGCAGGTTACCCATATATAATTTGTGGTTCCCTGATGAATCTGGTTTACGATTGTGGCCTTTGTTCCCGAATAAGAAATGTTTGTATAATTCCAGTTTCCGGTCGTATTTTCAACAATGGTATACACATACTTATATCCCGATGAAGTGTACGCAGGGAGCACGGAAGAAAAATCTGCCTTCCAAGTCTCATAGTATTTGTACTCTTCATCAGTTGAATCCGTATCGGAATATGACAAACTGATATCTACAGTGTCAATCTCGTTTCCATCCGAATCCGAGAAAGTGGCAGTTGTAGGTCTGTAATTTTCGTCTATGTTCATATGAACATAATATTTTACAACCTCAGAACCCTTCTCAGGAGTTCCTGTTATTGTAAAATCAAGTGCCTTCACATCCGAGGCATTGTCATCCACATAGGTCACGTCACCCTTGTTTGACGAGGTGAGTTCAACCTCCTCACCCTCTTCAAGGACATGCATTTCATAACCTCTTCCCCATCTTTTTGCCACCGTATAGTCATCATTATCTGATACTATATTTGTGACATTGTATGTGTAGAGAGGAATGCCATCATAATCCTCGGATGTGGAAACCGAACCTGATGCATTACATGCTATGGTATAGGTATTTGAACCAATAACATATGTACCGCTTTCAGCAATGACTACATCATCGGTATCATCGAGATCCGTGTAAGTCACATCTACCGCACTGCTACCGTTAGTCACGCTCTCCATAACCGCATATGGTACATAATAACCGCCGTTTCCGTCGTTCAAATCGGCAACAAAAACCGTGCTCTTGGTGTATACGTCTCCGAAACCGGTCATGGAATCATATCCTTCTGTTGCATCCATAAGGTGATATTTTCCTTCGTCATCGGTGACAATCAATTTGTAAGAAAGTGTTATATTTTCAAGATCGTTAAGAGCGGACTTTGCATACCAGGTCTTATTTACCTTTATTGCGACACGCGAATCCATATCATTCTTTATCGCAGTTTGACCCACTCCACCCTTTATGGCATAAGAAGTTCCCTGTGAATCATAGGTCGTATTTCCGGACGCATCTTCATATGTGATTGTGTAAGAGGTTGCAGAATCGTCATCCTCAAAACTCTCCACAACGAAATAGCAATACTCATATCCGTTTCCGTCATATTTAGGCAAAACTACAGTTTGAGAACCGCTGCAGTTTGAAACAAAATCCAAAGTCTCCGTATTCTGTGTTGTCACGGAATCCGAGTCGGTTCCTGTTGGATTGTATGTCTTTCCGGAAGTGTTTAGGGTGTAGCTTAAGATTGTCTGGTTTCCGCTTGTGCTGTCATTGATGACAACCGCTGCCGCATTTGCAAGTTTTTCCGCTGTTATGACAGTATCATTCTCATCTGTCATTGAGTATCTCATAAGTGAGACGGTCGCACTCGGACGGATGGCTCCTGATTTGTCATTCCAGACAATCTCAGCCGAATAATCGATCTCATCATATATGGTATTTATGATTTTTCCGCCGTTGTAAGCCCTGTCAAAAATATTACCGAAGGTGCTCCCACCGTTGTCATAGCTTGTCACATAAGAGAGTGTATTCTCCACACCGTCGCTTACCGGAACCGTTCCCTCCGTGATGCTTCCCGCATCTGTTCCGGAGGTTTCTAACGTTCCCACAATCACAAAATATGAAATACTGTTACTGTCGGAATCGTATTTTGGCAATAGATTTTCCGTCTCAATATTCCATATTGAATCGTCCGAATCGGAAACGGAAAGTGATATTCCTGCCGTATCAGTTATATCCTCATATACCCCATCGCAAAAGCTGTACATATGCATCAGAGATTTTACCGTGTCGATATCAGGTCTTGCATCAGTTCTTGAAGCGTCAGCCCATGAAATTTCAGCCGAGTAATCAAGGACAAGTTTTGCAAGCACAATAGCGTCCTGGCTCATATAATCACCGGACAAAAGTTCAGTCAGATAGGTATCCGAAGAAGATATTGATGTTTCAACTTTATACATTACCTCGACAGCTTCTCCACTTGATGTGAGCGCATAAGTAGGAAGTCCGTCGACCTCGTAGATATAACTGTTGGTCGCGCTTGAGTTGTTGCAGACCGCGCTTGGAAGCGCGCCAAGAAGAAGGTTGCCGTAGTAACCCTCTGCCGATGAATCGGATGACAGTTCAATCCATGTCGATCCGCCGTCCAACGAATAATATATTGTAAACTGAGGAGATGCCGATCTGGAAGATGTTATATTGTCAACATATCTTAGAGTCCAACCAAGTTCCCCTGTGAACTTTACTGAAGTCACATCTAAAGTATAAGTTCCGTCGGTCGGGGTAAAAGTCACTCCGTCAGATACGGTGCCCGCTGTTTCACCTACCGCATAAGAACAAGCAGCTATCGAGGAACTGTTCATGATTATATTTGCTGACAGCCCTTTAGGAAGTTCAAGCGTTGATGTGCCTATGCTGTCCCCCGCCGTATTTGCAGGGATAGTCTGTGAATAGGAAAAACTGTTACTCTTGCTTGCATCGGCAAGTGCCACAGTAACCGTATATTTTGCGGTGAGAGCGCCATCAAGCCCTCCCTTTAGAGTATTATTCAAAGTAAGTGTACAAACGTCAGCTGCACTTGTGAGTGTTCCGAGCACCAAAGTCTCAGCGGTTGTCTCTCCGGATGAAGGCGCTGCAGTAGCTTCCGTATCTATATAATATGGAAGTCCCTCGACCGCCAGTTTGTACGACTCAACCGCATAATCGACATCATCATAGACAATCGTCTTTGGGATACTTTTTATTGTAAAATTTCCGACTCCGTCGCTGTCATAAAACTGAAGATAAACATTTCCACTGATATCCGTATTCTGTATCTCGAGCGGAAATGCCATAAGTTCCCCGTCCACCGTAGCATATGCATACAAAGCAAATTTTGAGACATCATAATTTTCCGGTCTTGTAACCGTAGACCAGTTTGTATCTCCACTGTATGCAACCGCTCCGCTTAAGGTGGTCTTCATATTGTCATACTCAGTCGTATGTGCCTCAGAGCCCAGTTTAAACAAGCCAAAAAGACCGACTCCATCTGTCAAAAGTCCGTCTTCATCATCTTCATTATTCTCTTGCGTATCTATCTCTGTCTCTGCCAACTCGGTATCAACAGTCTCTGTCTCAATCGTTTCGCTCTCTTCCAACTCGGTATCTGCGGTCTCGGTATCTGCGGTCTCGGTATCTGTCGATGCGATTTCGGTGGATGCATTCTCTGTTTCTGTAACTTCCGTTTCCGTCTCACCGACTTCGGTCTCAGTAGTCTCGGTTTCCGTAGTCTCGGTTTCCGTAGTCTCGGTCACCGTACCGGAAATTGTTTCCGTTTGAGCCTCAGTTTCAGTGTTTTCCGTCGTTTCAATGCTCTCACCGGTCTGATCTGCATATACATTTACAAACGAATCACCGTATGACGTTAACAGCATTCCGCAAATAAGCAAAATACTGGTAGGTCTTCTCAGCGCACTGCCTGTCTTTAACAATGTCTCTGCAATCTTATTCAATTTTACTACTCCCTTTATCATCAAAAAAGCCATCGTATCCGACTTGTTACGGTCGTGGCTTATCAATAGGAATAATTTCCTATAATTTCATCATTTTTATATAAGTATTTTAAATATAGTACATATAGCCTACTCCTGCAAGATTATCATGCCTTAAAAATTTATAAAATAGTGCTTTTCTACCACATTTGTTGTTTCTGAGCAAAAAACAGTTGTTTTTGCGTGATTTTATAATTTCTTCATTATTTATTGGAATAACACCTGTAAAATGTATTTAAACTTGACATAACCACTTATTCGGGTTTATCGTCATAAATTACAGGAGAACAAATATGTGGATAGCAAACAATTGGAAAGATTATGAAGTTTATGATTGTTCCGGCGGCGAAAAACTGGAACGTTGGGGAAAATATACATTATTAAGACCCGATCCTCAGGTCATATGGGATACCCCAAAGAAGGATCCTCATTGGAAAAAATTGAACGCTCATTATCATAGGAGCAAAAAAGGCGGAGGCGAGTGGGAATTCTTTGACCTCCCTGAGCAATGGAGCATAAAATACAACAATCTCACCTTCCAGCTCAAGCCCTTCAGCTTTAAGCATACCGGACTTTTTCCGGAACAGGCTGTAAACTGGGATTGGTTTTCTAAGCTTATAAAAGAAGCAGACAGACCTATAAAGGTTCTCAACCTTTTTGCTTATACAGGCGGTGCCACTATATCGGCAGCGGCTGCCGGAGCATCGGTAACTCATGTTGATGCATCAAAGGGAATGGTTTCCTGGGCAAAAGAAAATGCTCAGTCCTCCGGACTTTCGGATGCGCCGATTCGCTGGATAGTAGACGACTGCAAAAAATTTGTCGAGCGGGAGATTCGTCGCGGAAATCACTATGATGCTATAATCATGGATCCGCCTTCATACGGAAGAGGTCCGAAAGGAGAAATATGGAAAATTGAGACATCCATATATCCGTTCATCGAGCTTTGCGTAAATCTTCTGAGCGACAAGCCATTGTTTTTCCTTGTGAACTCCTATACAACAGGACTCCAACCGGCAGTTTTATCCTATATGATAAGCACTGCGCTCAAAGGTTACAACGGTGTTATAACCGCAGATGAGATTGGCCTTCCGGTATCTTCAAACGGACTCGTGCTTCCTTGCGGTGCCTCGGGAAGATTTGAATGTAAATAGAATATGTAAATAAATATTTGCAAACAAAAACATCATCCGCTTCACAAACGGATGATGTTTTTTATCAATCACTGTAGAACACATCGTATGCGGGATATACTTTGTAACCCTCATATTTCTTTTCCATAATCTTTCTGGTCTCTAATATTATCTCTTTTACATCTGCTTTGAAATCTATGACCAGATCAAAGGATATCATCTTCTCCTCCTGGTCGACGTAAAGCCCATGCGTCTGAAGTATCATCGGATTATCTTTTGCTATATTTCCAAGATATGCCTTCACTTCTCTCTCAAATTCGTTCTCTTCATTTGATGCATAAACACCGACATTGAGCACTACCCCGTGCGCATTATACACGGCATACATAATTCTCTTTGAAAGCTTGTGAATCTGTCTGGCTGTCATCTTGTCATCCACCTCAACATTCACAGAGCCTATTATTTGTGATGGTCCGTAATTGTGAAGCACCAGATCATACGCGCCTCTAACCGCGCTAAACTTCAATACCGTTCTTTTTATCTCCGCAGAGAAATCGCTGTCAACCCTCTCGCCGATGATGCTTCCGAGCGGCTCTAGCAGCATCTCCAGACCTGTTTTAATAATGAAGATTGAAATTATGGCACCTATTATTGCCTCAAGATTTAACCCGGATGCAAGACTTATGATTGCCGCAACCAACGTGCCGGTCGAAAGCACCGCATCGAATGTCGAATCGGATCCCGATGCAATAAGTGCAGATGCATGTATTTTCTCTCCCACACCTTTTACATATTTTCCGCATATTATTTTTACAAATATACCGACTATAATGATAACCAATGAGGCAGTATTGTAGTTTGTCTCCTGCGGATTCATTATTGCAACAACCGATTCCTTTGCCGCTGTCATACCTGCGGCAAGAACAATTGCGGCAACTATTGCTGTTGTGAGATACTCTATTCTTCCGTATCCGTACGGGTGCTTTCTGTCAGCTTTCTTCTGTGAAAGCTTTGTCCCAAGAATTGTTATTATAGAAGAAAGGGCATCTCCCATATTGTTGACAGCGTCAAGTATGATAGCTATCGAGCCGGTCACACTTCCCACTACAAGTTTAAATCCCACCAGCAAAAAATTTACTACTATGGCAATTATGCTGGTTCTTACTATGATTTTTCCTCTGTCCATCTTGCTCCCCACTTTTTGCTTTTGTATTTAAAGGTTAATCTCAACACCATAATTTGCCAACTCTTCAAGCGCCTGATTTAAACCGGTAAAAACAAATGAGTTTATGCCGTTTCTTTTGGCTGCCTCAACGTTGTCTATCCTGTCGTCGAGGAAAATAGACTCCCCCGAGTTGATAGAAAACATTTTAAGGAGTTCCTCATATATTTTATCATCCGGCTTTATCAGCTTTACTGCATATGAAAAAAGTGCTCCGTCTACAAGCGGGAGAAAACTAAGTGCATAATCTCTTGTCTGATCATATGCCCACTCGCTGTAGTTTGACAAGATATACACATTAAAACCCGCCTCTTTACATTTTTTTATGAGATTCTCGGTGTAATCAAAAACAGTGAGTGCTCCTCTGATATTCTCAAAAAAACTCTCAATTTTTTCTTTGCAGCCCGGCATAACATCAGTCATGGACTTTACAAATTCGGCTTTTGTGAGAATTCCTTCATCGGATTTGTCCCAGATACCGGTCTTGAATATCTTCTCATCAAACTCCTTTATCTCCTCCTCTGTCATTCCCTGTTCTCTCATCACTTTTTCAGGGTTCCACTCGACCAAGACGTTACCAACGTCAAATACAATATTTTTTATCTCAGTCATTTTTCTCTCCAGTTTTTTTTACATTTTCGTTCATGCTGCCCATTCGATATCCTTTCAGATCGAGACTGACATACTCAAAGCCAATATCTTTAAACGCTTTATATATTTCTTCTCTGAATCTATCGTCCAAAAACTTGTCGAAATCTTCAGGCAACACTTCTATTCTGGCTGTCATTCCATGAATGCGCACACGCATTTGAAGAAAACCTTTATTTATAAGGAATGCTTCCGCTCTTTCCACCATGCCGAGCTTTTCTTTCGTTATAGCATCCCCGTAAGGAAATCTGGTCGCAAGGCATGCGTATGCCGGCTTTGACCACGTTGACAGTCCAAGTTCTTTTGACAGGCTTCGGATCTCATTTTTGGTGAGACCAACTGCCTTCAAAGGGCTCTTTATCCCAAGTTCCTTGAGCGCTCTTATCCCCGGTCTGTAATCACCTTCGTCATCTTTGTTGGAACCGTCCACTATTGTATCAATACCACGCTCTTTTGCAGCATTGATTATGGAAGTAAAGATATTTTTCTTGCAGTGGTAGCATCTGTCCGGCGGATTTTTTTTGAATGCCTCCGTATTTGTGACATCAACAGAAATTAGCACATGCTCTATTTTCTCTCTCGCACAAAAATCCGAGGCTTCCTTGTTCTCAGCGCCGGGAAATGCATTTGATGCCACGGTCACGGCAATGGCATTCCTGCCAAGAACATCATGCGCAACCTTAAGAAGAAATGTCGAATCCACTCCGTTTGAATAAGCAACGGCTACCTGCCCCAATTCTTTCAACAGGTTCTTCAAAGCTTCATGTTTCAAGTGCAACTCATCCATATATTCACCCCTAGCATTGTACTAATTCAACTATTATAGCACTAATATATGTTTTAATCTAATTCATTTTGCTCATTGAATATAATACATCAAACCTCTATAATATTCCTCGGTAAACTAACAGAATTATTTATAGGAGGAGTTGTTATGAACGACAAAAACGCTTCGGCCATTCGCGATGCCAAATCACTTGGCACCCCGAAGATGCTCATTCTCGGACTTCAGCATTTATTTGCTATGTTCGGCGCAACCATTTTGGTACCGGTTCTCGTTTCAGGTTATATCGAAAAGGCAGTCGGTGAAGCGCCTAGCAGAGGTCTCACCGTAGCAGTTACACTTTTCTGTGCCGGTGTTGGTACACTCATTTTCCACGTATGTTCCAAATTCAAGGTTCCTGCCTTTCTTGGTTCATCATTCGCATTTCTTGGTGGTTTCCACACAGTGGCAAACTTAAACTCAGGTATCTATGCTGACATGTCAGCAAACGACAAAGCAGCATATGCTTGTGGCGGTATCGTCGTAGCAGGTCTTTTCTATCTCATACTTGCAGTTATAATAAGACTCGTAGGTGTTAAAAAGGTTATGAAATTCCTTCCACCTGTTGTGACCGGTCCAATCATAATCTGTATCGGTCTCTCACTTGCATCCAGCGCAATCAGCAATGCTTCAAACAACTGGTTCCTTGCTATCATCGCGCTCGCTGTGATCATCATTTTCAACATATGGGGAAAAGGAATGTTCAAGATCATCCCTATTCTCATGGGTGTTCTTATCGCCTACGCTGTAGCACTTGTTTTGAATGCAGCCGGAATAACAAATCCGGACGGTTCAGTGGTAGTAAATCTTGCACCTATAGCAGAAGCCGGCTGGGTAGGCATCCCGGGATTCCAGTTCTGCAAATTTGATATCACAGCAATCCTTGTAATGGCTCCTATAGCCATCGCTACTATGATGGAGCACATCGGAGATATGTCCGCAATATCAGCTACGGTCGGAGAAAATTACATCGCAAATCCGGGTCTTCACAGAACTCTTCTCGGAGACGGTGTTGCAACAGCTTTTGCCGGACTCATCGGCGGACCTGCAAACACAACTTACGGAGAGAACACCGGAGTGCTTGAACTCTCAAAGGTATACGATCCTATCGTTATCAGAATCGCAGCTTGCTTTGCTATAATCCTTTCATTTATACCTAAGTTCTCATCTGTAATATCAACTATGCCTGCGGCAATTATCGGAGGAATATCCTTCATGCTCTACGGAATGATCTCCGCAATCGGTGTAAGAAACATTGTTGAAAACCAGGTTGATCTCACAAAGTCACGTAACCTTATCATCGCAGGTGTCATATTCGTATGCGGTCTTGGATTTTCAGGAGGTCTCACTTTCAACATCGGAGAGACATCAATTACACTTACAGCCTTGGCTATCGCCGCAATTGCTGGTATACTGTTAAATGCAATACTTCCGGGTAACGATTACGAGTTCGGAAAACATCCAAAAGGTGATCAGAGCCGCGGAGTATACGTTTCAAATTCAGACAATAAATAATAAAACATAACAAAATCGGAGGAAACAAATTCATGATGGATTTCAAAAAAGAATCAAACATTACCATCTTCGAGCACCCGTTAATCAAGCATAAAATCTCTATGTTAAGAGACAAGAATACAGGAACCAACGAATTCAGAAAGCTCATCGAAGAGATTGCCATGCTGGAAGGTTTCGAAGCATTGGAAGATCTCCCTCTTGAAGATGTTGAGATTGAAACACCTATCGAGGTGTGCAAAGCTCCTATGGTAGCCGGAAGAAAACTTGCCATTGTTCCTATCTTAAGAGCAGGACTTGGTATGGTAAACGGAATTCTTGCACTCACTCCTACCGCAAAGGTTGGACACATCGGAATGTACAGAGACGAGGATACTCATGAGCCTATTGAGTACTATTGCAAGCTGCCTAGTCCTATCGAAGAGAGACTTATAGTTGTAACCGATCCGATGCTTGCAACCGGTGGATCAGCTGTGGATGCTATCGATCAGATCAAAAAGCACGGTGGAAAGCGCATAAAATTCATGTGCATAATCGCTGCTCCGGAAGGTCTTGAGAAGCTTCACAAAGCTCATCCGGATGTACAGATATATGTTGGAAACCTCGACAGAGAGTTGAATGCAAATGCTTACATATGTCCGGGACTCGGAGATGCCGGAGACAGAATATTCGGTACAAAATAGTTTTAAAAAACAGATAACATCTATAAACACAAAAGTACATCGAGCAGATAAATAATCTGTCCGATGTACTTTTTATTTGATATTAAAATCCAAAAATCCATATCATCTTTTTATATCAAAATTTTTCCCCATTATTGCTCTTATATCCGATTCATTATTCGTGACATTTATATCACCCTTTATGGTATGTTTTATTACTGATGCGGCCACGGCAAACTCTGCTGTCTCCTCAGGGGCAAATCCCTTGAGGTAAGCATATATAAATCCGGCTATGAATGCATCTCCGCCTCCGACACGATCCAATATGTCAAAGGTGTAAAGACTGCTCTCATATGTCTTATCATTCATAAAAATATATGCCTTCAAACTGTTCTCATTTCCGGACTTTGTGTAGCGTACATGACGCGCTATACATTTGATATTCGGATAGCGGTCGGTGAATGCTTTAAACACTTCCTCCTGCTGCTTTTTATCCGGTTGAAACGGTATATCCTCCTTGAGATCCCCACTTCCTTTATTGTCTTTTTCTCTGTAAAGATTAAAAGGCTCTATTCCAAAAAGAACATCAACGTAAGGAAGGCACTTGCTGCAACAGTCTCTGGCCTCCTCAAATGTCCAGAGTGCACTTCTGAAATTGCCGTCAAAGCTTACGGTAAGCCCCATCTCCTTTGCAGTTTTAATCAGTTCAAAAGCAAATTCCCTGCAGGAGGATGAGATGGCTAACGAAATCCCACTCACGTGAAACCATGAGTATCCTTTAAGAATCTCTCTCGGGTCCAACTCCCCAAAATCATACTCGGTTATGCAACTGTTCTTTCTGTCATATATCACATTCCCCGGGCGGATTCCAAAGCCCTTCTCCATGTAATATACTCCCAGGCGGTGAGTTTTTACCTCGTCTTTTTTTGCAAGTATAACGCGCCCCGTGTCGACATCATTGCTCTTTAACATCTTAAGTACGCTTTGCCCCAGGGGATTGTCCGGGAGGACAGTTATCACAGAAGATTTAATCCCCAGGTTTGCAAGCGATACAGCAATATTGGCCTCGGAGCCGCCATAGTTGGCATCAAATCCCTTAGCCTGAACTATTTTTTCACAGTCGGGCGCCGTAAGACGCATCATTATCTCTCCAAATGTTATAAAACCGGTATTTTCCATATTCACTATCGTTCCTCTTTTACGATTTTGGCTGCACCGGCAACCATTTCCTTTATCTGATCGAATTGTTTTTCCTTTATGAGATTTCCCTTTACCATCCAGCTTCCGCCACAGGCTATTATCCTGTCATATCTCAAATAATCTCTGACATTCGCCTCGTTTATTCCGCCTGTAGGCATGAACTTAAGGTTTGTATATGCCGCGGCAACCGCTTTTATCATTGCAAGTCCTCCGGCCGGTTCCGCCGGGAAGAATTTGACTGTATCAAGGCCAAGTTCCATGGCAAGTTCCATCTCACTCGGTGTCTGAACGCCGGGAATCATTGGTATACCTTTCTCCTGACAATATTTCACTGTATTAGGATTTAAGCCTGGGCTCACTATGAAGCTCGCCCCGCTTTCTATAGCCAAATCCACCTGTTCCTTCGTCAAAACCGTACCTGCGCCGAGAAGCATATCCGGGTGATTTTCCCTCATGATTTTGAGTGCCTCTGCTGCCGCTTTGGTTCTGAATGTGACCTCTGCACAAGGAAGTCCTCCTTCACAGAGTGCCTCCGCCAAAGGCTTCGCATCATTCACATCCTCCAAAACCACAACAGGTATGATTCCCATCTCTTTTATTCTGTTCATTACATCCATCATATGATCCCCTTTTTGATAGTCAAGACTGAGTTAGAACCTGGAGTAATCCAGATACGCTCCCTTCATCGGGCTTGCGGCAAGTTCACTGAAAAGTCTGAGCACACCGCTCTTGTACTTGCGCTCTTTAGCCTTCCAGTTTTTGCGTCTCTCTTCAAGTATCGCATCCACCTCTTCAGGAGTCTTTCTCTCGCCTTTTACACCGACTATGTTGAGTTTTCTCTCAAACACATCAAGCTCAATGAGATCGCCTTCCTCAACGAGCGCGATAGGTCCTCCGGCCTGCGCCTCAGGGCTACAGTGTCCGATAACCGGTCCTGTGGATGCGCCCGAGAATCGCCCGTCTGTTATCAAGGCAATGCTTCTTCCGAGTTCCTTATCTGAGCTTATAGCCTCCGATGTGTAAAACATTTCCGGCATACCCGTAGCCTGAGGTCCCTCATAGCGGATAAATACAGCATCACCTTTTTTAACCTTGTGATGAAGTACCGCGTCGAGGCATTCCTCCTCGCTGTCAAACGGTCTTGCGTTCAGGATAGCTTTATACATTTCCTTAGGGCATGCGGTATGTTTGATAACCGCACCTTCAGGTGCAAGATTTCCCTTGAGAATGGCAACGCTTCCATCTGTTCCTATAGCATTGTCATACGGACGAATGATATCCTCTTTTTTAAGATTTATACCATATTTTTTGTTGGCTTCCTCAAGCCATTTCTGACATCTCTCATAGAAACCGTTTTCCTTGAGTTCTTTTAAATTTTCTCCCAAAGTCTTTCCGGTTACAGTCATTACATCAAGATGTAAAACATCCTTAATTTCTTCCATTATTGCAGGAACACCTCCTGCATAATAGAAGAATTCTGCCGGCCACTCTCCCGCAGGGCGAAGGTTAAGAAGATAATGTGCTCCGCGGTGCAATCTGTCGAAGGTATCACCATCGATTTCGTAGCCATATTCGTGCGCTATGGCCGGCAAGTGTAAAAGTGTATTGGTGCTTCCGGATATTGCGGCATGCACCATAATTGCATTTTCAATAGATTCCATTGTGACTATATCAGAAGGTCTTACGCCTTCTTTAGCCATCTCTACCACGCGTTCTCCGGCTCTCTTTGCATATTCCTTGAGATCCGGGCTTGTGGCAGGTAAAAGTGCGCTTCCCGGAAGAGTGAGTCCCAGCGCTTCTGCCATTATTTGCATTGTTGAAGCCGTTCCTATAAAACTGCAGGCTCCGCAACTTGGACATGCATTTTCTTTTGCCCAATTCAACTCTTTCTCATCTATCTCTCCACGCTCATACTGCGCGCTGTATTTTCCGAGCTGCTCAAGTGTCAAAAGCTTCGGTCCGGCACTCATGGTTCCGCCTGTCACAACAATTGAAGGAACATTCACTCTGGCCATTCCGATAAGATTTCCCGGAAGTCCCTTGTCACAACTTGCCACATATACCGCTCCGTCAAAAGGTGTCGCATTCGCATGAATCTCTATCATGTTTGCGATCATCTCACGGCTTGCAAGTGAATAGTTGATTCCATCAGTTCCCTGACTCTCACCGTCACATATGTCAGTACATGTGTATCTGGCTCCGAAACCGCCGTTTTGAAATACGCCTTTTCTCACTTCCTCTACGAGCATAGGCAGATGTCCGCTTCCCGGATGACTGTCTCCCGCTGTGCTTTCGATCATTATCTGTACTTTTCCCAAATCTTCGGTCTTCCATCCGGTTCCTATACGAAGAGGATCCATCTCCGGAGCAACCTTTCTCATTTTTTGACTGGTAAGTTCCTTCATCATAATATGCCTTTCACTACTTTTAACTTTACTTCTTTTTATATAATACTCTTATGCTTTTACAATTACATCTTTTTTATCCGAATATCAAAGATATTACGAGTGCTACCGCAAATCCGCCGGCTCCGACCAATGTCTCCATAATTGTCCATGTCTTAAGCGTCGTCTTCTCGTCGAGTCCCACAAGTGACTTTACAAGCCAGAATCCCGAATCGTTAAAATGCGAACATACCGTAGCTCCACCTGCGATTGCAGCTGTGACACATGCGAGATATATCGGAGAAAGTCCTGCTATAGCAGGCATTGCCGAAACGATTCCCGCAGCCATTGTCATTGCAACCGTAGCACTTCCGACGCATATACGCACAAGCGCCGCAACTATGAATGCAACAAGCACTATCGGAAGGCTTGCGCTTCCCACTGCATTTCCGATAAGATCACCGATTCCGGAATACTGAAGAACATAACGGAGAACTCCACCACAAGCGGTAACAAGAAGAATAAGTCCTGTCGGCTCAAGCGATTTCGCCATTATCTTCTCAAGTTCTTCCATTGTGTATCCGTGTTTCTTTCCGAGAACTATCATTGCAAATACTGTAGATATGAGAAGTGCAACAAACGGCTCACCGAGGAAATTGAATATCGGTCTTACCGATTCTGCAGATTCTATGACACCCAATACAGATTTTAAAATGATAAGTACAAGCGGAATAAGAATGATTCCAACTACCGTACCGAATTTCGGAAGTTTTGACTCATCGAAATCTTCCTGATTGAGCACATGCTCCGGTACCTGAACAAAGTATTTCTTTCCACATACCGATCCCCAAATCGGTCCTGCGATGATCATGGCAACAGTTCCGCAGCAGATTCCTATAAGAATAACCCATCCGAGGTCAACTCCAAGCATTGTCGCAACAAGCACAGGTCCCGGTGTAGGCGGTATAAAAGCATGACCTACAGCAAGTCCGGCAAGAAGCGGTATAGTATAAAACAATGCACTACGTCCTGTTCTCTTTGCAAGCGAGAACGCAAGCGGTATCAAAATGATAAGACCGGCATCAAAGAAAACCGGCATGGCAACGATAAGTCCCGTGATTCCGAGAGCCCAGGCTGCCTTTTCATCTCCAAACCTTCTGACCATTGAAACCGCCAATGTCTGTGCACCCCCCGATGCTTCAAGTATAGCTCCGAACATAGAACCAAGTCCCACCAAAAGCGCTATACCTTTTAAAGTATTTCCTATACCGTCATTGACAGCAGTGACAATATCAGAGAGCGGCATTCCGGCCACAACCCCAATTGTTATAGCACCGATGAGAATCGATACCATAGCGTGCACTTTGCACTTAATAATCAAAACCAACAAAATTATCAGACCTATTAAAGCCCCAAAAACGAGCCTGGTAGGATCCAATACAACTCCTTCACTCATCCCTAAACCTCCTAAATAAACATACGGTCCCCTTTGCAAGACCCACTACCTGCTATGTTGTCTGACGTCTGACGTTTGCGTGCTATGTAGTATATATTTATTCGTTGTTTTAATCAATACGTCTGATGTATTTATTTTATTTTTGAATATATACACAAAAAAACAGAGGATTCTCATGTGGAAAATCCTCTGTTTTTGTCTATTTTCACTATTTATTTCGGAAAAGTCAGTCTTTACCGCGCTCTTGCTCGTTGAGTTTCTTCACAATCATCTGACGATTATAGGTCAGGTGCATAACCATGGCACATCTTGCTCCGACCTGATCATGCCTGCTTATCGCATTGACAATCTCCCTGTGTGTCTCGATTGTCTCCTGCTTTAAACCTCTGTGTGTAATATTTGCAAAAGTATGAACCGCCGAGTCAATGAGTGGCACAAGTATCTCTATCACACGATTCTTACTGCACCTTGCAATAGCTGTATGAAGTTCTATATCTTTTTGAACATGATTTTTTCCGCTGTTGTATATCTCCTCGACCTCGTCACACAACCGCTTCAGCTCTTCTATCTGCTCATCCGTTGCATCCCTGGCTGCAAAAGCGGCTATCTCCGGTTCAATCATGAGTCGAACGTCAAAGAGTTCAAGCGCAAGCTGGTACTTGTCATCATATTTTCCCAATCCGAGTGGATCCTCCTCCGCAGGACAGGTGCTGATAACGTAGGTTCCCGATCCTCTTCGTACTTCAAGCATCCCCTGAGATACGAGTTCCTTTACCGCCTCCCTTATTGTGCTTCTTCCGACGCCGAATTTTTCGGCAAGTTCAAACTCGTTCGGCAATTTGTTTCCAACCTGAATAGGCTCATCCTGTATATATTTTACCAGCTGTGTTCTTATTTTTCCGCCTAACAGTTTCTTGTCTTCCTTTTCCAAATGTTTCTTCCTTTGTATCTTTAGCCTTTTTTAATGAATATCGTATACACTTCTGACCTTAAGTCCCTTTATATCTCCGCTTTCCACTTCGACGGTCCTGCTGCCGGCATTCATGTCAAAATAGTTGTCAGAAAGAATTATATCTTCATTCTCATTGAGTATCTCTACACTCTTTGCATACTTGTCGGCAGTTACGGTTATCTTTCTGCCCTCGACCGAAAGAGTGAGCTTAGGATCCTCATAATGGAAATACTTAGGGAATGAGAGATTGACAGTCCCCTGTGAAAGAACCTCGTCACCTCTGCACACATCATAGCTTATATACTGATCAAACACTTTTATATCAGAAAGATCAACCTTGTCAAGCCATGTTGTGGAATAAGGTTTTGTCTCTATCTCTATACTTTCTCCCTTCACAACAGATGCATCTGCGTTTCTTACTGCCCAATGAACTGTGAGTTTCTCGGATCTGCCGGTCTCGTTTGCAACCGCAAGTCTTATGGATTTGTTGAAATCCTTCGGATAGTTGTTCAAGAACTTTCCGGAATTCATCATTCCTTCTTCCTCACAACTTATCATTATCGGAGCAAAAAATCTCTTCTCGTAATAATGCAGTGCCTTGTATCTTCCGGCATAGTCAATGGATGCCCACGATGCAACAGGCCAACAATCATTGAGCTGCCATACGATGGATCCCATACATACTCCTCTGTTTCTTCTGAAGTGCTCAACTCCGTATCTTATTCCGTCGGCCTGAAGAAGCTGTGACGCATAAATCAGCGTATTAAAATCCGACGGATAGAGATAAGTCTGCTGCATATAATTCATTATCTTTCCGTTGGCAAATCCGTTTCTCTGATGTCTCTCCATAATATATGAGAATATGTTCTTGTCCTTTGGATTGTCCGTAAACGTGTCCACGGTCTTCTCCGCAGGGAAGGACTGGAATCCAAACTCTGAGCAATATCTGAAGAGATATTTTCTGTACTCTGAGAAAGGTTTGTTTCCGTGCCATACCTCCCAATAGTGCTGATCGCCTCTCTCGTTGTCGGTAGGTTTGTCAAAACTTCCGCCCGACGAAGGTGATGAAGGCCAATAGAAGGTCTGCGGTGCAAGTTCTTTTACTTTGTTCTTTATTATGCGCTCAAACATTATAATATAGTCTCTTGTTAGCGTCGGTTTGAAGAAGGCTCCCGCATATTTGGTCATCTCCTCTATCTCATTGTTTCCGCTGAAGATAGCTAGAGATGCATGATGTCTGAGTCTCTTGATATTCTCGTCAAACTCGATTTTTATATTCTCCTCAAACTCCTCGTCGAGATCGTAGAGGTTGCAGGCAAACATAAAATCCTGCCATACAAGAAGTCCAAGTTCGTCACAGATGTCATAGAACCAGTCGTCCGGATAATATCCTCCTCCCCAGACTCTGATTGAATTGTGATTAGCCCATTTCGCACTGGCTAAAAGTTTTTTCGTAGTCTCCGGCGTCACTCTTCCGAGAAGATGATCCTCCGGAATATAATCTGCTCCCATAGAGAATATCTTGAGTCCGTTTACGGTTGTAGCGAATTCTTCCCCGCCTATATCAAGAGGTTCTCTGCTGACGGTTATCGTGCGAAGTCCTATTCTTTTTGTCCAGGCATCCAGTTCTTTTTCTCCATGCCTTATCACATACGAAATCTTGTAAAGATCCTGTGAGCCATATCCGTTCGGCCACCAGAGTATAGGATTGTCTATCCTTATCTCCTTCTCTTTTACAGGCAGATCTCTGCATTCGATCGTTTTTCCGTCCGGTGTGATAATAATGATATCCTGCACCAGTTCATCTTCAGATACTCCGTATGTCTTTATCTCCGGTTTGATCTTCAGATTTACAGCGTCTTTTTCATGTTCTTGTAGTACAAGCACGGAATCGACTCTGGCCTCTGAATATCCAAACAGATATACAGGTCTCCATATTCCGGCATCCGGAAGATGAGCGCCCCAGTCCCATCCGAACATGCAGTGTGCTTTTCTTATCTTGTTAAATCCCGGCATAGCATCACCGGCTCTGAATCTCTCATCCTCAAGATGACGTCTCGCAATATACTTATTAGGAGAATAAAAATAAACTTTAAGCTCATTCTTATCCTTGAGCTTATCTTTTACTTCATATTCCCACTCTCTGTGCATATTCTCGGTATGTCCGAGTTTTTCACCGTTTAAAAAGACATCCGCAATGGTATCCAGTCCATAAAAATGGAGCGCTATACGATTTTCTTTAAGAATATCGTCATCCACGGTAAATGTGGTCTGATACTCAAAATCATTCTCCATTAAAGCACATGCGGCATCCTCGTTATCCTTCCAGAAAGGATCTTCCATTTTCCCCGCTGCAAGATAATCCCCATATACGGATCCCGGCACTTTTGCCTTCACACATTCAGCTGTACCGGCCATGCGCATACTCCATTCGTTATTCCCCAAATCCTGTTTTATCATCTTACCTTTTCCTCCTTAGATTATATTTTTATTATCTATATAAGATAAAAAAAGGATTATAAACTTTTTTTGATGGCAGCTTCCACAACATGAGATACGAGCACCGCGGTTGTAACTGCCCCAACACCGCCCGGCACAGGAGTTATCGCGGATACCAATGGCTCGGCCTCCTCAAACAAAACATCCCCACAGAGCTTTTGTTTTTTCTCATTCCAGGATATTCCCACATCGACAACCACCTGACCTTCGGAAAAATACTCTCTGCCCAAACTTTCCATCTGTCCCGATGCCGCGACGATAATATCTGCACCTCTTGTTATCTCAGCCACATTTTTTGTTCTTGTATGACATATTGTTATCGTTGCATTCTCATGCATAAGCATCATTGCAACCGGTCTTCCTATAACTAAAGATCTTCCGATGATGGCAGCTTTTTTTCCGCTGAGCTCAACACCGTAATACTTGAGAATCTCCATCGCAGCCTGCGCTGTGCAAGGAGCAAATCCCTCCTTTGAGTTTGTAAAAACGCCGGCTAAAGATCCGTCGGTCCCCCCATCCACATCTTTGTCGCAAAGGAGCATCTTTCTCGCTTTCTCCTCATCGAGATGTTTCGGAAGAGGTTGAAACATAAGTATCCCATGTATTTTTTCATCTTCATTCAATGCTTTAAGCTCATTAAAAAATATCTTCTCGTCCACATCGGCGGGAAGTGTTCTTTTTTCCACTTTGACACCGACCGCTTCACACCTTTTAGTTGCGCCTCTCTCGTAAGCTATGTCGTCGTCTCTCTCCCCCACGCGAAGAATTGCAAGTGTCGGCGTGATGCCCTTTTCGCAAAGAGTCTTTATGTCTTTTTTCATTCTCTCGTTTATCGCATCCGCCACCGGCTTGCCTTTTAATAATTCTGCCATCATTTTACCTTTCAGTTCTATTGTCTCTTAAGTCTTTCCATCACCTTATCAGAAAGGAGCTCTGCCCTCGGAATATAGGTCTCAAGCATATCTTTCGTCTCTTTTTCCAAATCTCCTGCAAGCTCTATTGGAAGAGACTTTGTATTTACAAATATATTCATTGAAGCACTCTTTAATGCCGCACCTGAAAGGAGCGCACCACATCCTATATCGGATATTAGCAAAATGCTTCCTTTCTCGTACATCTCCTCCAAAAGTTCTATTGCAAGACATATATTTCTCATCATCGAGAGCGGTGCCGTACATGCGTCAATGCTCACTTTGTTCATAATCTTTTCCCTATTCGGATCGTCCTTTGGAATAGAGTATGCCTTCTGCAAAGGTTCAAATGCTTTCGCGTCCTCATCTATAAGGCTCAAAAGATTTTCTCTGATCTTTTCGCATTCTTTTAACATCCTCTCATAGTCAGACAAGTATTCTGCATATTTTTTTCTTCCCTTTGTTATATTTCCGACCATTGAGCAAAGTGCAACGCCCAGCGCTCCGGCAAGAGCCGCTGCCCCTCCGCCTCCCGGCACCGGAGCATTTGAGGCGAGAGCCTCAGCAAAATCAATACAACTTTTTTCCGACAGATTTTCCATTTTAAGATTTCCTTTTTATATTTTTTTAGATTTCTTTTCTTGAATTTTTTATTATTTCTCTATCATTTTTTTAAGATTCTTTACGGAGGTCTTAAAGCCTTCGTAAGCATCCGTATATCCGTAGAGCTCGGCTATAACATTTCCGGTGTAGCCCCACTCTTTAAGTTTTTGAATTATCTCATCTATTCTTATATACCCGGTTCCTGCCGGCACTGTCCACGCTTCGATTCCATCATGACAGATGCATGGATAATCTTTTTCATTGTGTCTTGTCTTTCCGCGGTCCTTTATGTGCACGGTGACTATCTTGTCCTTGAAATGCTCAAGCGCTTTTACCTCGTCATCCTCATAGCAACAGAAATTTCCGGTGTCAAAAGCACATTTAAGATCCGGTATTGAATCGAAGAAAATATCGAGTCCGTCCACAGAATTGATAGGAGAATTCATGCTGTCAAAATCTTCCATACACACATCTACTCCTGCCTTCTTTCCGTATTCAACCGCCCTTGTCATGCAGGCTTTCATATTTTTGAGTATCTCTTCTTCCTTATCTTTCTCATCCGGCATAACAAATCCCGGCACAAGAAGAATATTTGAAGCTCCCGCTTCCTTCGCAAGGTCGATAAACTCCTCATATGTCCTGTTGTTTGCATCATGTGCAAAATCGAAATGTTGATGCATTCCCTCGACACCGAGACCAAGTTTCTTGAGTGTCTCTTTCACAAAGTCTCTGTCTTCTTTATAAGAATCTCCCGAAATATATATCAGTTCAAGCCCCAATTCCTTAAGTTCGGCGAGAATATCATAAACAGGTATCCCTTCAATCTCCGATGCACTCTTGATATTCTCATAAAAAGCAGCAATTCTCATTGTTTTCCCCCAATTCTTTATTTTTGATTTTGTTACTTTTTTAGATTGTAATAACGTCCGAGTTTTATTATACTACAAATGGCAGAAATCCATATAGGATTCTGACCAAATATTAATCTTGACCTTGCGGGTCAAAAAAATTTTATACAGGCTCGTAATTTATCAAGTATGGTACCTCAGAAGAGGACTGAAACAAGGAGGAGAATTATGAACGGAAAAAAATTATCTACAAAGCAACTGACCATTTTAGGACTCATGACAGCAGTCCTTCTCATCATGGCTTATACCCCGCTCGGATATCTTAATATCGGACCGCTTGCAATAACCTTTAATGTTATTCCTGTCGCTATAGCAGCCATCACCTGCGGGCCTCTCGGCGGTGCAATAATAGGTGGCGTATTCGGTCTCACCAGTTTCGGACAGTGTATAGGAATCGGCGGTGTCAGCGCAATGGGAGCAACACTTTTTGCCATAAATCCGTTTTTGGCATTCGTACAGCGTTTTATCCCACGTCTTCTCGACGGACTTATCATTGCTTTTATATATAAGGGTGTTCACAAAGCAACGAAAAAAGTATCGGTTTCAGCTTTCGTGACCGGATTTTTCTCAGCATTTTTAAATACCGTATTTTTTATGTCATCACTTGTACTTCTTTTCGGTAATACCGATTATGTTCAAGAGATGATAGGCGGAAGAAATATTATTGTATTCATCTGCGCAACAGTAGGTATAAATGCAGTTTGTGAGATGATCTCATCGACCATACTTACAGGCATAATAGCTGTAGCCTTAGGCAAGGCACATCTTTTGAACCATGACACAGCTGTCTCACAAAACACAAATACAGTATCCGGCACACAGGCTTAATTAGTTTTAATACAGATACAAAAAAGACATTGCACTTACATTGTGCAATGTCTTTTTTTGACTGAATCATTTTTTATACCTCAGTGGTCTCACTGATCTTTGTTCGAGTTGTGGTTGTTATTCCATTTGAGGTGGTCGTCGTCTCTAAGTATGTCACACCGTTTATCGTGACAATCTCAGAGGTTGTCTCATCCTCAGAACCGCTTCCGCCACCGACTCCTGTTGATACCCCGGAAGCAACTGTGCCATCTGTCTCGGTTCCCCCGGTAGCCTCACCATAGGTTCCGTTTGAAACTGCGGCATAAACTTTCTCAACCACTTCATCAAGATTCTCAACCTGAGGAAGTCCAAGTTTTGCCGCTCCCTCATTCATTGCATTGGCAAGCGATGCCAAAGCTTCTTTGTTTGAGAGATCCTCGGTGGTGAGTCCGAGACTCTCCATAGTCGACAAAATGTCTTCAACATTTGCCCGAAGTGACTGTGACAGCATCTCATAAAGAGCACTGTCTGTGTTCGCACTGCTGTCGGTATCCGTACTTGTGACCGGTTGTGTAAGGTCAAGTACCGAGACACCATTTGCCGTATAATTCGCGCTTGGGATCACATCCATCGCATCCCTCACACCCGGAATATAACTGTCCATATCCCCCGCTTCGACAGGAATATCCTCCGGCAATGGCATTTCCAACCCACTTCCCTGAGCAATAGATGCTATGGTCGGGTCAAAAGATGTAGCATTGATTTTCATTGTAAAGCCCTTTCCAAGTGTTCCTTTTTATATTTTTTGCCCTCCATGGCTTCACTTATCTTAAATATCGGTAAAATATTTTTCTCACTTTATATGAAAAAAGGACCAAAATGTTGAATTCACA
>JAILHT010000136.1 GCA_024695665.1 Lachnospiraceae bacterium | reverse complement strand
GACTTAAATAAGGTTGTTCCAGCACTTACAGCCGCTTTAAAGGCTGAAATGGCTGACAAATAAATCTCACTGTTTTACAACTGTCAAAGATTTCATAGTTGAAATCAAAAGAATACCCGGTCTTGTACCGGGTATTTTTTTTATAAAAAGATAAAAAGAGACTTACAGGTCACAGCGTATATATAAGGAAGAACGTTATATTAGTACAAGCAATAAGTATATGCCAGTTTATGTGTCTATAAAGGGTGCCCATATGTTATGGAAAAAGACCCTCTGAGGGCGTCGGTACTTAGTGAGTGTTCTTTACTCACTTAGTACCGCTACGACCCGAAGTGGAGCGAGAGCGTGTCTTATACATAACATATGGGGCACCCTATTTATCAGCACCTCCGAAGTGGAGCGAGAGCGTGTCTTATACATAACATATGAGGCACACTTTTTATTATTCAGAATTCAAATAGAAAGTAATATTGTCTGAATTGTGCAAATTATACAAACATTGTTAATTTTTTACCGAAAGTGTCAAAAAAGTAACGGGGTTTTTTGTTGAAAGTGCAAAAAAGGTATTGTATAATAACCTTTGTGAAATTGTATTTTTATGTGTACAATTCGAACAAATATAAAACTGTGAAGGAGGGGCTTATGGAATTACAGATTCAAGATTTGGTCACATCCATTCGTAAAGAAGGAATAGATGCAGCCAATTCAGAAGCAGAATCCATTATTGCCGAAGCAAAGAAGAAAGCAGAAGCAATTGTTGGTGATGCCAGAGCCGAAGCAAAGAGCACTAAGGAAGCTGCTGAGAAGGAAATAAATATTCTCAAAGAGAGCGCATCGGTTAGTGCAGAGCAGGCAAAAAGGGATGCGATGCTTGCTTTCAAGACAGAGGTACAGGCTGAATTTGAAAAGATTCTTGCTGCAAATGTCAAGAAGAGTCTTTCAGATGATGCACTTGGAAAACTTATCCGCGCTGCGGTAAACGGTGAAGATGTTTCAAAGTATGCAGCAGAGGTGTCAGAAGTTAGCGCTGTATTAAAGGGCGAACTTGCTGATGAAATCAAAAATGGACTTGAGATCAGACCGACAAAGTCTGTTCAGGCAGGATTCCGCCTGGCAGCAAAAGACGGATCGGGATACTTCGATTGTTCTGATGAAGAAATCATGCAGATGCTGATGCCATATTTCAGAGACCTCGATTTCTAAGAGGAGGTGCAATTTGGCTTCATATTATTATTTGATATCAAGCCTGCCGGATCTTAGAACGGATGGGGAAATGCCGATGACTTATGAGGAATTCCTCACCTGTTGCCAGTCAACAGTAAGTGAAAAAAAGTATGAACTCCTTAAGAATCTTACGCTTTCCTCAGATGAGGGACCGCTTGTCAAAGAGTGGGCCAAAGTCTATGGAATGTTGACGAGGGAATTGAATTATCAGAGAAGTGTGAATTTGGGAAAATCCTATTCACAGAACTTCGACAAGGACGGAATCATTTCGCAGGTAGCCACGGCTGCACTTGCCGCAAAGAATCCGCTCGAGGCGGAGAAGATACTTCTCGACTATGAATTCGAACTTCTGGATACACTGGTAGGCATGCATGTTTTTGACGATTATGTATTGTTTGGATATGCGATTAAACTAAAACTGCTGGAGCGCCAGAATTGCTTTGAACATACAAAGGGACAGACAGAGTTCAAACATCTCTTTGATGAAGTTCAGCAACGCGTTTACAGCTTATAATGGGAGAAATTCGATGGATATAATTACAGGACATGTAACCGGAGTCAACGGTAACCTTATAAAGGTTGACTTTGAAGGCTCCGTTCGTAAGAACGAAGTTGGTTACATCATTGTTGGGGATAACCGTCTTAAAGGTGAGGTTATTCGTATAAACAATGGCGTAGCCAGCATGCAGATTTACGAGATGTCAGATGGAATTAAGGTCGGCGATCCTGTAGAATTTACAGGAGAGTTGATGAGCGTTGAGCTCGGACCTGGACTTCTGACACAGGTATTTGATGGTCTTCAGAATCCGCTTCCGAAACTTGCGGAGCAGTGTGGATTCTTCCTTGAGAGAGGTGTTTACCTTGATCCTATCCCTGATCGTGATTGGGATTTCACACCTAAGGTTCAGGTTGGAGACACGGTAGTAGCCGGAGACACAGTAGGAACGGTTCCTGAGGGAATCTTCACACATCAGATTATGGTTCCTTTTACAACAAAAGGTGAGTGGAAGGTAAAATCAATAGTCGGAGAGGGCTCTTACAATGTAAGATCCACAGTGTGTGTTATAACAAACGACAAAGGCGAGGATAAGGAACTCTCAATGGTATTCTCACAGCCTATCAAGCAGGCGGTAAAGAATTACGAAGAGAGACTTCGTCCGGATGAACCAATGGTAACAAAGATACGTTGTATCGATGCATTCCTTCCTGTAGCAAAGGGTGGTACATTCTGTGTACCTGGACCTTTCGGAGCAGGAAAGACGGTTCTTCAGCATCTTGAGGCTAAGAACTCATCAGCAGATATAGTTATCGTTGCAGCTTGTGGAGAGCGTGCCGGTGAGGTCGTTGAGGTTCTTAAAGAGTTCCCTGAACTCGAGGATCCTAAGACAGGACGTTCCCTTATGGAAAGAACAATTATCATTTGTAATACATCTTCAATGCCTGTTGCAGCCAGAGAGGCTTCTTGCTACACAGCCGTTACACTTGCAGAGTATTACAGACAGATGGGACTTGATGTTCTTCTTCTTGCAGATTCAACAAGCCGTTGGGCACAGGCCATGCGTGAGATGTCAGGACGTCTCGAGGAGATTCCTGGTGAGGAAGCATTCCCTGCTTACCTTGAGTCAACAATAGCAGCTTTCTATGAGAGAGCAGGTAAGGTTCGTCTCAAAGATGGCAGAACAGCATCAGTAACTATCGGTGGTACGGTATCACCTGCCGGCGGTAACTTCGAGGAGCCTGTTACACAGGCAACGCTTAAGGTTGTCGGCGCATTCCACGGTCTCTCAAGAGAGCGTTCGGATGCTCGTAAGTACCCTGCTATCCACCCGATGGATTCATGGTCAAAATATGACGGTGTTGTTGACAGAGCTCGTGTAGAGGAAGCTCGTTCAATACTTATAAGAAGCAACGAAATCAACCAGATGATGAAGGTTGTCGGCGAGGAAGGAACTTCCTCAGAAGACTACATCATCTATCAGAAGGGAGAACTTCTTGATGCGGTTTATCTCCAGCAGAACTCGTTCGACCCGATCGATGCAGTTTGTCCACCTGAGAGACAGCGTGTTGAGTTCGACAGACTCTACGATGCTTTAACAAAGACTTATAGCCTTGAAGATAAGAAGGATATTCGTGCATTCTTCAACCAGCTGAGACAGGAATTCCTGGATTGGCACGGAACCTACTTCGAAACACCTGAGTTCGAAGCACAGGAGAAGAAAGTCACAGACTTCTACATGGCTAAGGTCGCTGATTAGGAGGGCTTTATGCAGAAAGTATATACAAAAATCGAATCTATTGTCGGTAACGTTGTTACTGTCAAGGCTGAGGGGGTTCGAAGCGGAGACCTCGCTCTTGTCGGCGACAGCTATGCAAACGTTATCAAACTTGATAAAGATCTTGTTTCTCTTCAGGTATTCGCAGGAGGCCAGGGTGTAAGTACAACAGATCCTGTTCGTTTCCTCGGAAGACCTATGATGGTTTCATTCTCTGAGCATCTTCTCGGACGTGTATTCGACGGAGCCGGTGTTCCTAGAGATAACGGACCGGCACTTACAGAGAACATGATTCCTATCGGAGGACCTTCATTCAACCCTGCAAAGCGTATTTTACCTAAGCATATGATCCGTACAGGAATTCCTATGATAGACGTTTTCAATACACTTGTAGAGAGCCAGAAACTTCCGATTTTCTCCATCTCAGGAGAACCATACAACCAGCTGCTTTCACGTATAGCATTGCAGGCTGAGGTAGACGTTATCGTACTTGGTGGAATGGGACTTAAATATGACGATTACCTTCAGTTCAGAGACACTCTTGAAAAGGGTGGAGCTATGAGCCATACGGTTATGTTTATTCATACAGCAGCAGATCCTACTGTTGAATGTACACTTGTACCGGATATGTCTCTTGCAGTTGCAGAGCAGTTCGCACTTGAAGGAAAGAAAGTGCTCGTTCTCCTTACTGACATGACAAGTTTTGCCGATGCTCAGAAGGAAATGGCAATCACTATGGAGCAGGTACCTTCAAACAGAGGTTACCCGGGAGATCTTTACAGCTGTCTTGCAAGCCGTTATGAGAAGGCAGTTGATATCGAGGGCGCCGGATCTATCACAATACTTGGTGTTACAACAATGCCTGGTGATGACGTTACCCATCCGGTTCCTGATAACACTGGATATATCACAGAGGGTCAGTACTATCTGAAGAACGGACACATCGAGCCGTTCGGATCACTTTCCCGTCTGAAACAGAACGTTAACGATGCGACTAGAGATGACCACCGTGCACTCATGGATGGTATGATTCGTATCTACTCACAGTACAAAGAGTCTCTTGAGAAAAAGTCAATGGGATTCCTTATGACAGAGTGGGACGAGAAACTCCTTAAGTATGGTGAACTCTTCGAATCTAAATTAATGGACCTTAGTGTTAACATCCCATTGGAAGATGCACTCGATCTTGGCTGGGAAATCCTTGCTGAGTGTTTTGAGCCGAATGAAACCGGTTTGAAGACCAGTCTCATCAAGGAGAGATGGCCTAAAAAGGATGCATTAGACTAAAAGGAGCAGTCAATGGCTATCAAACTTACAAAAAATGAGCAGAAGGTGCAGAAAGACAACCTGAAACAGTTTGAACGCTATCTTCCAACTCTGCAGCTCAAAAAACAGCAGTTGCAGTCAGTTATCATGAAGGTGAGAGTTGAACTGGAAGAGAAGGAAGCCGAACGTGTCAGAATGATAGGCGATTTGGACGACTGGGTAGCTGTTTTCGCTGAGAACACTATCTTTGAGGAAGAAAAAAAGCTCGACAATCTGGTACAGCCGGACAAGGTCATCAGTAAGAGTGAGAATATCGCGGGTGTCACTGTTCCAAAATTTGAGGAACTGACATTTAAAGATATAGCTTATGATGTCGATGATTATCCTTTGTGGGTTGATACCGCACTGGTTAAACTTCGCGAGATTGCAAGGCTTGATGCATTGGTTTCAACGCTGCGTAAGCAGTCAGAGCTTCTTGAAAACGAGCTCAGATCCACTTCACAGCGAGTTAACCTTTTTGAGAAGGTTAAGATACCGGAGGCAAAGGAGAATATCCGTGTCATCGGTGTTTATCTTGGAGACCAGCAGACAGCGGCAGTTGTGCGAGGAAAGATTTCTAAGAAAAAATTAGTGGAGGCAGCGCCATGATTGAAAAAATGAAAATGGTCCACGTCGTGTCAACTGTCTCTGGTAAAGAGAAAATGATTGCCGGATTGAGAGATATCGGAATTCTCCATCTGGCTGAGAAAAAAAGCGCGGACCGCGAGGTGACGGAGAGATTTCAGACCCTCTCAAAAACAGCAATGGCACTTACTGATTATGCACCGGAGAAACCGGAGAAGAAGGATATTCTTTCTGATGAAGAATTCCAGAATATGTACAGTGGAGTACTTGAAGCTGTAGAGAAGAAGAGCAATCTTACACAGGATATCGGAACAGCAAAAGCTGAGATAGATAGGATAGCTCCATGGGGTGATTTTTCACCGGAAGACCTTAAAGTGTTAAAAGCGGCAGGCTTCGATTTTCATTTTTACAAGATTGGAAAAAATGAATATCAGGCAGCAGTTGCCGACGAAAATATAAAACTCATTCATATGTCGGAAGTTGACAAGATGGATGCGATTGCCGTTATAGGCACACTTCCTCCGACAATACCGGCTACAGAGTTTAACCTTCCGGACAGCAGCATAAGTGATCTTAAGAACAAGATCACAGAGGATGAAGCAGAGATAAAAGAATGCGAAGATGTCCTAAAGAAAGCAGCTGTATACGGTGACAGTTTCAACGCACAGATGGTTAAAGCTCAGAATGAGGAGAATTTTTCACAGGCTTCAGCCACAGCTGAAAATGATGAAGATTTTGTTTGGATTTCAGGTTATATACCTGAGGCTGATTTGGGAGAGTTTAAGACAAAGGCTTCAGAAAACGGCTGGGCATGGGCAGTAGATGACGTAGCTGAGGATGATGATCAGATTCCTACGAAGCTTCGTTTCAATAAAGTATCCGGACTGATTAAGCCGATCTTCGACATCCTTGGTATTTTACCGGGATACAGAGAGCAGGATATTTCTATCTGGTTTTTACTATTCTTTACATTGTTCTTTGCTATGATATTTGGTGATGCGGGCTACGGTGCTCTGCTTCTCATCGGTACAATAGCATTTGTAGTGAAAACAAAGAAGTTTAATGATGCAACATTTTTGCTCATTGTTTTGTCCGGTGCAACGGTTATATGGGGCGCGATAACAGGTACATGGTTTGGTATGGAAAGCGCAATGAAAGTTCCTTTCCTCAAAGCTTTGGTTATTCCAAACTTTGCAAACTATCCGGAGTATTTCGGAGTGTCCACGACAACACAGCAGAATACCATAATGAAGTTTGCTTTCTCGATAGGAGCTATTCAGATGGCACTTGGTAGTATACTTGCCATCAAGAAAAAGATCCCTGAGAAGGATTTGAGCTGGGTAGCTGATCTTGGTTGGACAATAGCTGTAATAGCTATGTATCTGCTTGCACTTTACCTTGTAATCGGCGAGAATATCAATATAGTACCTGTATTTGCAATGGTTGGAGTAGCTTTTGTACTCGTAGTTCTCTTCGGAGGAATGTCTCCGGACAAGACCTTCGCACAGGGCTTAAAGAGCGGACTTGCAGATGCGTTTACTGTATTTTTGAACACTATCAGCTGCTTTGGTAACGTAATGAGTTACATCAGACTTTTCGCAGTTGGTATGGCCTCACTTGCTATAGCACAGAGTTTCAACGACATAGCCGCAGGATTCAGCGGACCGATGCTTGTACTTGGAGTTATAGTAGTACTTATAGGTCACGGATTGAACATTATTATGGCATTCCTCTCAGTAGTCGTTCACGGTGTACGTTTGAACGTGCTTGAGTTCTCAGGCCAGGTTGGTCTTGAGTGGACAGGAATCGCTTATGATCCATTTAAAATGAACGATAAATTAAAGAATTAGTTTAATTAGAAAAGGAGATTTGATTATGGATATCGGATTTATTGGAATGGCTGCAGCACTTGGATTATCAGCTGCCGGATCAGCATTTGGTGCAGGTTTTGCAGGTATGTCTGCAGTTGGAGCATGGAAGAAATGCTACGCTGCTGGTAAGCCGGCACCTTTCATCATGATAGCTTTCGCAGGAGCACCTCTTACACAGACAATCTACGGATTCCTTCTTATGAACTTCATCAAAGCAGCAGGATGCGACGCAGGACTTGCACTTGGTGTTGGTCTCTTCGGAGGACTTGCAATCGGACTTTCAGGATTGTTCCAGGGAAAATGTGCAGCAGCAGCTTCTGATGCACTTGGCGCTACCGGAAAAGGTACAGCAAACTACTTTATCGTAGTCGGAATCGTTGAGACAGTTGCTCTGTTTACACTCGTATTCAGTTTGCTTCTTCTTGGCTAAAAGATACACGAAAAACTTTGACAATTTAAAACAGTGAAAAAAATGGGAGGGCTCGTAAAGAGTCCTCCTGTTTTTATGTGAAAATGTACTTTATTCGGTACTTTGAGCTATGTTCCTTGTTTAAAAGTCGAATGGTGTTATAATAAAATTTATCAATTAGTTTAGATGGAGGAAAAATAGAATGCCTGAGAATAGTTCGTGTTCAAGTGTATCAAGCTGTGACAGAAGCAGCTGTGAAGGATGCCCGTCAGCAAACGGTGGACCAAAGAGTATGCTTGAGAATTTAAATGAATTTTCTTCTGTAAAGAAGGTTATTGGGGTTGTCAGCGGAAAAGGTGGAGTCGGAAAATCTTATGTGGCTTCAAGTCTCGCTGTAGCAATGGCTAAGGCCGGATATAAAGTAGGAATACTTGACGCAGATATAACGGGACCATCTATCCCGAAGATGTTCGGAGTTCATGGACCTGCATATGGAACAGAGCAGGGACTTATGCCTATAGAGACTGCAGAGGGCATAAAGATAATGTCATTGAATCTTTTGGTAGATGACGAAGAGTCACCTGTAGTATGGAGAGGACCTGTTATAGCAGGTACTGTTAAGCAGTTCTGGACTGATGTATGCTGGGGCGAGCTTGACTATATGTTTGTAGATATGCCACCGGGAACAGGAGATGTTCCTCTCACTGTATTCCAGAGCATACCTGTAGACGGAATAGTCGTTGTTACTTCCCCTCAGGAACTTGTGCAGATGATTGTAAAGAAAGCCTTTAATATGGCAGCAATGATGAATATTCCTGTACTTGGAGTAGTTGAGAACTTCAGTTATCTCACCTGCCCTGATTGCGGAAAGAAGATCTTTATCTATGGTGAGAGCCATATAGACGAGGTAGCAAAGGAACTTCAGATACCTGTATTCGGAAAGCTTCCTATCCGTCCTGAAATGGCCGGTGCTGCTGACTCGGGAGACTTCTACAAGATGGAGAACCCGGAGCTCAATGACGGAGTTGAGATATTGAAGAACATCTAATAGCTTTAGGCCTGTTCAATTTCTAAATAAAGTAATAAGGCAATAAAGCGATAAAGCAAAACAGAATACTAGCATAATCAATAACAATAGAGGAGCATTATATGACAAAAACTTTCCATATAGTTCTCCTCTATTTTTATCTCAGACGAGATGCCCCGCCTCTAAGCAAAGCATAGGCGGGGGCAAGAAAGTTGTCTCAGGCGGGGGGCAATCCCCGGCTTATATACGATCCGATTTTGATGCGCGGGGATTTGCATAAGAAATATGTAAGCTAAAACTTACGCAAATCCCATGCCAAATCTAGCGAGCGAGACTTGAATACACCATAAGACCATCAAAAAACTATGATACCGCTCATAACCGTAATTATCTCATTTTGAGCTGTAAAATCAGGGCTTTTTCAGGTGTTGAAAGCTTCTTTTTACAGGTTTTACAGCTCAACTCGTGTCTGTTCAATTTCTGAGCGGTAATCATTTTTTAAAAACACAAGATTTTACCGTACACCTATCTAAATTAAGAAATGTGAGCCTGAATGGCTTTCTGAGGAACAAGCCCAAACCATTGAAACGGGTAATTTTTACCGCTCATCTTATTCATATATACTTTTTGAGCGGTATTTTTCTGCGGGACACTTTTTAATCTGTATTTCAATCGGTGCTTTTGACCGAGATTTGTTTTCGAACTGTATTTCATACCGGGATATGTTCCGGGGAATAGCCGATTTCTGTGGTATTTTTGTCATTGAAGAGATTAATATCACCAGTAATATGATAAAATATCATTTATGTGAGGAGAAAGGATATATTATGATTCATTTGGAGAAAGTAAACGGAAAAAATGTTTGGGATTTATTGAAACTAAAGGTGGATGATTCCCAGATTGAATACGTGGCAGGCAATGATATAAGCATCATTGAGGCA
>JAILHT010000122.1 GCA_024695665.1 Lachnospiraceae bacterium | reverse complement strand
GCAAAAACAAATCCGTACGCAGGAACACAGACAGAGAAAAACCTTGAGACAGCCTTTGCCGGTGAGTCACAGGCAAGAAATAAATATACATATTTTGCATCAAAGGCTAAAAAAGAAGGCTATGAGCAGATAGCAGCACTCTTCTTAAAGACTGCCGAGAATGAAAAAGAGCATGCAAAACTGTGGTACAAAGAGCTCTACGGAATCGGAACCACAGCAGAGAACCTTGAGGTTGCAGCAAACGGTGAGAACTACGAGTGGACCGATATGTACGATGAGTTTGCAAAGACTGCAGATGCAGAAGGTTTCCATGAGCTCGCTGAAAAATTCCGTGGTGTAGCTGCTATCGAGAAACATCACGAGGAAAGATACCGTGCACTTCTCAAAAATGTCGAGACCAGACAGGTATTCGAGAAGAGTGAAGTAAAGGTATGGGAATGCAGAAACTGCGGACATATCGTAGTCGGAACAAAGGCTCCGGACGTTTGCCCGGTATGTGAGCACCCACAGAGTTACTTCGAAGTACACGAGGAGAATTACTAAGCCAACAATCTAATACCAACTTCTTTATAGCAATCACCGGCTCTGTCCGGTGGTTGTTTTTGCGTGAAAAAAAATTGAATTTGAGATTGTACAAATTGTTTTTGGCTGATATTGTTTGTATTTGAAAAAAAGCAACATTTAAATTTCCTTTTTAACAAAAAAGACACAATTTTATGAAATACTACAAAGCCGAAGGAGATAAGTGTATGGATTATTCTACGAAATCAGAACTCATAAACGCGCTGAAAAATGAATTTAAAACAGAAAAAGTCAATGACAATTACATCGACTCAACCAATTTTATTTCAGAGACAGTAAGCATCGACAGCACAGCGCTTGGACTTGATGTAAACACCCTAAGGAAAACCAAAAGCGTCATTGAGGAACAGGAAAAACGTTTTATGAACGACTCAAGTGTCCCAGACAGAGTACAGCTTTTAGCTCATCTTCGTGTCGCAAAAAAATGCGTCCAGGAAGTTATATCGATGAAACTTTCAACTTCCACAAACTAAAGAAGAAAATACCATCGCATAGCACGGGTATCATATGACATAAAAACTCCTTACCATATCACGTGGTAAGGAGTTTTTCCTTTTATGAATATATATCCATTACAGTTGCCACACCGTTCTCTATTTTTATTTCCAGGCCAAGTCCGGAATTTATAAGATCCTTGAGGTATGATTCAAATTCCTCGCGAGTCATCTGCTCAGGATCGGCATCTCCGCCGCTTGCTGTAAACTGTGTGTTTTCATCCAAAACTATAGTATAGACATTTTTATCAACACCTATTCTGTTATCCCAGTCATTGTTTTCGATTTGGAAAAAAGATGCATCGATAACAACACTTGAATCTTTAAATTCTATGCTTGAGACGTACTGCTCAGCGAACTCAGAAGGTTCCGCTAAAAGATATGTCTCGTAACATCCGTCTGCCAGATCTGATACTGCTGCCGATTCTTCTGTCGATTCTACCTCGGTTGATGCGATTTCTGTTGCAGTTTCTGTAGATTCTGCCTCGGTCGATGCGATTTCTGTTGCAGTTTCTGTAGATTCTGCCTCGGTTTCCACAGCTTCTTTAGTGCTTTCTGTTGTTCCGCATGCCGTAGCAGTCAACACAAGTGCACACAAGATAGCTAAGCTAATTTTGTTTTTCATCACTTTATCACTCCATATTTCATTATTTGACATTATTATCTTTGTCAGCATGAATTCTATTACACACATACATATTAAACAACTAAAGAATTCTAAAATCTGTCATGGCAGAGCATTTGCGTTACAGAAAAATTTGTGTTTCTAAAAGATTAACGCTTATATCGTACAAAGGTACTTTTTTCAGCTTGATATTCTTTATATACCATCATAAAATGATATTAGGGACACAGTGCATGTCCTAATCTAAACAGTAATGGGGGATATAGTTATGAAAAGAGTTTTATTTGGTAAACCCAAAATCATTCTGTCAGTTTTTATTTTTATTTTTTCTCTTGCTTTTGTCTCCAACATGGATACAAATGCTGTTACAGCCGGATACGCAGTTTATATCGATGACTTCTTGTTCTCCGATTCAAATTTGACTGCCGACAGCTCAAATTGCTCAAATATAACCTCAGGGTCTGCCGTTTTCGATCCTGACTCTTACACTTTAACTCTTACAAATTTCACTTATAGTGGCACTAATCAAAATACATCTGTAATAAAAACAACTTCTGACAATGATCTTACAATTGAGCTTGTCGGTACAAATACAATAAACGCTTCCCCTAACACAGATGAGGTTTACGGCATCGCATCATTATCCGAATCTGCATATCTGAGTATCACAGGAACCGGTTCATTGAACATCACCTGCCAAGAAGCATCCGATTACAGTATAGGTATAAGCTGTAACGCAACTCTTTACATTGCTGATACCACTATTTCCATAGAATCAAAAGGCTCTACCGGCAGTAGCAACTCAATGGCTATCAAGACTGCCAATATGATTTTATCAGACAATACAGTCCTGACTGCTATCGGAGGAGACTCTCCTTCTTCAAGTTGTGCCATACTTGTAAACGACGAGTTCACTATGAGCGACACAACATTAAATGTTACAAGTGGTTCAAGTGATTACATAACCGCCGGAATAATTGCAAAATATTTTGATATCAGTTCCGGAAATCTCACTGCCAAAGCTTTATCTTCAAACATGAGTGCCGGCATTATACTCATGAAAAATGTGGAGTCAGATTCTCCGTATCTTCATATAGCTCAAGAAGTTGACTCCTTTGTTTCAAACGGATATACCTGCGCTGTTATGGGAACTATCATAAATGATATCCTGGGAACAGGTTGGACCAATGTAACGGGCACCTCAGGTGTTGCTACCATCGATATTAGTTCAGAAGGTCATAATCTTTCAAATTACAAAAAAATGCAGTTTCCTATACAAACCATTACGGCATCAGCAGCAAACTACTCGGGAACCTACGATGGGAACAGTCACTCAATCAGTGTCAAAGTTACTAAGCCTTCATCGGGCGCAACTATAACTTACGGCAAATCAAACGGTCAATACACCTTAAGTTCGGCTCCGACTTACACATCAGCAGGCAGCTACACTATTTACTATAAGGTATCTGCCAATGGTTATGAACCTTATACCGGTTCTGCAAAAATCAAAATATCCCAGAAACCCTTGAGTAAAATCACGTTTTACAAATCCACTTTTGCTTATACCGGTAAAGTGATTAAACCAAGTATAAAAACCATATGTGGGAAAAAACTAAAAGAAGGAACTGATTACACCGTAAAATACAAAACAAGTTCCTCAAAAAACCCCGGATCATACACTGTGATAGCAACCGGAAAGGGCAACTATAGAGGATCCACGAAAGCTTACTACAAAATAACTGTAGCCAAAAATCCTGTTTCGATAAAAGCAAAATCCGTGACTTTAACGGCCTCCAATTTAAAAAGATCAAATAAAACTTTGAAAGTCAAAAAGTGTTTCACTATAAAAAATAAGAAAACTACCTTAACATTTAAAATCAAATCTGTTTCACCAAGTTCTGCTAAAAAACGCTTTTCAATAAACAAGGGAAAAGGAACTATAACAGTGAAAAAAGGTTTAGCCAAAGGTACCTACAAATTAAAGATAAAAGTAGATGCCCAAAAGACAAAATACTATAAGAAAACTAGCTTAACCAGAAATGTTACAATTAAAGTTATATAATTAATCTTAAAAGAGTTGAGGGAAGATCCTCAACTCTTTTTTTACAGAACCTTTGACAAAAAGTCTTTAAGCCTGTCGCTCTGTGGATTTTTGAATATTTCCTCAGGAGTTCCCTCCTCCTTGATTCCTTTCTCATCAAGAAAGATCACACGATTTGCCACCTCTCTTGCAAATCCCATCTCGTGCGTGACAATAACCATTGTCATCCCATCTTCCGCAAGTTCTTTAATAAGTTCAAGAACCTCGCCTACCATCTCGGGATCCAGTGCGGATGTCGGCTCATCAAAGAGCATTACCTCCGGATTCATGGCCAATGCTCTGGCAATAGCTATTCGCTGTTTTTGTCCTCCCGAAAGGCTTTTGGGATATGCACTTGCTTTGTCGTAAAGCCCTACACGCTCCAGAAGTTTTAGAGCATTTTCTCTCGCCTCTTCTTTTGTCATGATTGAAAGCTTTACCGGTGCAAGCATTATATTTTCCAAAATGGTCAGATGTGGGAAAAGATTGAAGTGCTGAAACACCATCCCGATTCTTCTTCTCATTTCGTTTATGTCGATATTTTTGTCTGTGATATCTTTACCATCAACATATATCTTTCCGTCAGTCACAGTCTCAAGCTGATTTATCGTTCTTATCAAAGTAGATTTTCCGCATCCCGACGGTCCTATTATGGCTATAACTTCGCCCTTTTTTATCTCCATATTCACATCTTCGAGGACCACGTGGTCTCCGAAAGTTTTTTTCAAATGATCTATTTTTATAAGTAATTCGTTCATCCGATGCATCTCCTTATTTTTCGTCCGTACTCATTCGATTCTCAAGTTTTCTTACACCAAACGTCAGGGCTTCAACAATCACAAGGTAAATGATTGAAACCGAAATCAACGGTAAAAATGCTTCGTATGTGATGCTTCGTATGATATCGCCGCCTCGAGTAAGATCGATAAGTCCGATATATCCGCAGATAGATGTCTCTTTTATGAGTGAGATGAACTCGTTTGCAAGTGACGGAAGCACCACCTTTATTGCCTGCGGCAATACAATGGAAGTCATCGTCTGGCTGTAATTCAGGCCCAAACTTCTTCCCGCTTCCATCTGTCCCTCGTCGACAGACATGATTCCGCCTCTCATAATCTCGGCTACATAAGCTCCCGAATTTATTGCAAATGCGATGACCGCAACAAGTATCTTGTCCACGTTAACCGATTTGAAGACAACATAATAAATGATCAAAAGCTGTATCATTATAGGCGTTCCTCTGATTATCATCAGATACAACCTGCATATCGCATTTAATATCACAAGCCCTCCTGTTTTGTCATGAGTCACCCTCACAACAGCTACAAGAAAACCAATGATCATTCCGATAAAAACAGCACAAAGCGCAATTATAATAGTATTTTTTAGTCCCTTTGCAAGATACTGCCATCTTGAATCGGTTATGAAATTTCGCACAAAATTCTCTCTAAAGGTAAGCTCCTCAGCTGCAAGATTTTCTCCTCTGACTATCATAACCTGCTTTGTTGTAGTATATGAATCCGAAAAACTGATGGATTTTGCCCTCTCCTCGGTCATCGTCATTCCGGCTATACCAATGTCTGCCTTATGTGAATCCACAGCATTTATGATGGCATCAAATTCCATATCCTCTATGACAATCTCCATCCCAAGCTTGTCACCTATGGCTTTTGCAATATCAATATCTATGCCGACTATCTCTCCGCCCTCATAATACTCATATGGTTTGAAAGCCGCATTCGTCGCAACTGTTATAACACCGTTGTCATAGGAGATTTCCTCCCCGGAAACATATGGATACTGTCCCTTTGTGTCATCTCCGATATAATTTGAGATTATTTTGTCTAATGTCCCCTCCTCACGAAGTTCGGAAAGCGCACTATTTATTTTTTCTAGCAATTCATCATTGTCTTTTGCAATACATATGGCATATTCTTCCATCTTGAAAGGTTCATCGAGAATCTTTAACGAATCTTCGTTTTCTATACTTGCCTTAGCCGGCTGTTCATCAACGATAACACAGTCAATCTTTCCCTGCTTTAACGCCTGCACTGCATCTGCAAGCTTGTTGTATCTCTCCACAACAGTGCCTGCGTCATCACCCTCATAATCTGAAGCGTAAATATCTCCGACAGTTCCAAGCTGCACACCTATCTTCGCCCCGCTAAGATCGTCAATCGACTCAATAACCTTTTCGCCGGACTGTTTTTCTTCATCCTGCTGCTCCTCGCCGGCCTGCTGCTTGGTCACAGTAGTTTCTTCGGCGCTAACATCTCCCACACCAACTATTGTCAACGACATAACGGCCAGCGCTGCCAACAACAATAATTTCTTTTTCATACTCTCTCCTTATGCTACGATTCTGATTTTTCTTTGTTGCTCTTTTTAAAAAGTAAAAATTACAGTTTTTTCGTATAAAGCCCTCACCGCAGACTGTATTTTTATTCAACCAAAACAGTCGCATCTCTATTTTCTTAATAAAAAACTGTAATAAATTTTTTGCTTTACAGTTTTAGTGCTAATTCTTTTTAGTGAAACTGTAATTCTCGATTTTTTTTACAGTTGCATAATCCCAATAAAGCATAAAAACTGCAAAATTAACTTTTTTGTACTATGATGAAAAAATATTTTTTTCGTAGCCAAATAAGCACCCGGCAATCTCAACCCGAAAAAAAATCCGCTTGTCATCACAAACGGTTTTTGCATATTTATAGCACATAAATGAATATATCACATACATAAGAACAATTAAAGTATTAAACAACATAAAAAAAGTAAAAGAGACCGCCCCTCAGACGCGGGCTGGTCGGAAATACCGTTCAAAGACTATGATATTACAAAACAAGACTGAAAAAGCCTTGATTTTACAGCTCAGAATATATGATTTATCGGTTGTAAGCCCGAATCGCATTTTAGTGACTCATGTATCGACACATTGATCAACAATTACATCAGAAATTGTAGCGGCAATTATATCAACACCTTGCTGCGAAACTCCATTATCTTATCATTTGAAATTCCCAATTTATTAAAATAGAATTTTCCCATAGCCTTCCATGATGCTTCCAGATATGTTTTATCTGCGATAAATGCATTATAAACACTCTGTGCAAAGGCTTCTCCTCTCACCGTTCTTAATCGTTCTCTTATACTTGTCGCTTTTGGAAGATTTATCTTATTTGTCTTCAAATAGTCATTCATAATCGTGCCCCTGTCCACATCAAGCATTTCAAGAACAAGGGCTGTAATCAATCCACAACGGTCTTTCCCCTCAGTGCAATGCCAAAGTATCGCACCTGAGGAATAATCTTGTGCCATAATCGTTTTGAGAACACTCCCTATTGCATTTTGATTTTCTACGATCATGTTTTGATAAAGAACTTTCATATCCGGAATTCCCATATTATCTGTTCCTTTTTCATGGCTTATTCCTGCAATCTGCTTATCAAAAATCGGCATATGATAATATTTTTTTTCATAAACAAGATCGGGTGCCTGCTCTTTCTCTTCGGTTGTTCGTAAATCTATAATGGTATCAATTCCATCTAATTCAATCTCTTCAGCCTGCGATAAATTTGCTGAACGTATCAGACAATTATTTTTTAATTCTTTTCCGTATATATTTTTTATGCCACCCAAGTCCCTTAAATTCTGAACCATTTAAACCACCATCCAAACTTGTAATTCGATATTGTTTTATATCGTTTTGACTTCTAACAGCCCCCAAAAATATATCACATGCGCCTGGCTAATTAAAGTCACCCGCAAAAAAGACCGGCACTATGCCGGTCTTTTGAGAGATAATAATTCTAAACCACAAATTTTATTTATCTATATCCCATTTCCTCTTCATAACTTGTAATAATGCTTATATTTTCAAGTTCAATATCACTCAACATATCATCAGAAAAATCATCTGATTCAATAGTCCCCTGATACCACGAACAGCTATTAAAATAATAGTTAAGAAATTCATCTCTAAAAATTCGTCCATGTCTAGCATATATTTCATTTCTTGCTACGCTGAGTTCTAACTCATTCAATGAATATAATTCTGATACATCAATTATTCTGCTATCACTTCCTTCAAGCACATAATCTGCTTTTGAGTCAGCAGCTTCTGATTCGTCCTCTAATGATACTCCTTCGTACACTATTTCATCCGACCATATTGTTTCTCCCTGCTCTACCTTATAAGAACGTACTGATACATCTCCAATATCAAAAGTTGAGCCGTATGAGCTCACCACAAATTGCATATTTTCTGAATAAGGAATGCTGGATTTTGCTATTCCCTTTACAAAACCAGCGGCATCTTCACATAAATTTATTTCACGTGTTAAATCCGGCCAATCCTGATATGTGTCCACTGCAGTATATGTATAATACCCATCTTTCCCTTTTTTAATGTTAACCTCAATAGTATGATCCGGCTCAGTTGGATGGAATACTTCTATCCATTCAACAGTAACCATATACCCATCTGCTTCCTCAACATCCGGCCAAGATACCAGTGCAGATCCTACATCTCCTTGCTCATATCCTTCAGCATATAATTCATCTCTATGTTCATCCCAATAAGTATAAAAAACATCTGTTTCTACATAAATTGATTCCGGCGCACTCAACTTTTCAGTTTCTGTCTCCGTCTCTGTTTCTGTCTCCGTAACATCCGTAGTTGCTGTTTCCTCGGTGCTTTCCTGTTCAGCCTCAACACCTTGTGAAACCTCCGAAAGCGAGTCATCCGATAAAATATTGTCTAATTCAATTTCTTGGTTACTTTGATTAGAATAGTAGGTACCTGCTCCGGCTCCAACTCCTGCAACACCTACCGCTCCGGCAATTATTAAACCAATTACCTTTTTGCTGATTACTTTTCCACCAATGACAATAGTTTTCGCAGCCATATTGCTTGATGCAGTTGCTGATGTTGTTGATGATGTCGATGATGTCGATGTAGTATGTGCTACACCTGATTCTGTAGCAGATGATGATAATGCCTTTGTTTTAAATGCCGCACTTGATACCGGCAATTCTGCTGCTTCTGCGACGGTACTTTGATGCATAAGTATAAAAAAAATTGTGATAGGTGCAAGACTATGAAGCTTAATTCCTTTTGTCTTTTCAAGTTCAACAATTTTATTTTCTACTTTCTTTTTCCCCTGTTTCACTCGGCTTTTAACCGTGTCGACTGATACTCCATATAACTCGGCTATCTCCCTGTATTTCATTCCCTCAATGTAAAAAAGTGATAATGCTTCTTGCTGATAATCAGGAAGTTCGCTCAAAATATCATTGACTATCTCCTGAAGTTCCTTTTCTTCAAATTTTTCTTCAGGCGTCTGGTAAAACTCGCTTGCCTTAAGAATTGCATTTTGAATTTCAGATCGTTCTGCATCTACAAGCTCAAAGCTACCGTCATCGTCAGCCTCCATTTGAAATGATGTAAAAACTTCATCAGGTCTTTTTTGTGCCTCACGCGCCTTTATATGGTCTTTTGCAATATTCTTTGCAGTTTTTTCCACATAGGTCCCAAATCCGGATATCTCATTGCCTTCCTGCAACTTAGCAAAGCAACGCATATATGTTTCCTGAACAATATCCTCGCATTCTTCATGACTGCTTATTATTTCTTTTGCTGCTACATAAATATGCGTATAATATGCTTCATAAAGATACGCAAATGCATCTTGGTTGCCTTTTGTAGCTTCTTTTATTGCATTTTCAGCTCTTTCTTTATCAAACTTCACCAAAGCTCCTCCATTACAAAACATAATCCATCATTATTAAAAATTGATTATGCTTTTACTATTTACTTATACGTTTCTGTTTTTTTCCCTCTATACGACTCCATATTCTATGTCTTGTTTCTCTATCTTTGCTCTCAACTCTTGCATTCAGATATAGCAGCAGAAAAAATTTTACTAAAGGACTGCATTGATCTAAAAGCAATATATTTTCAATATATTCGTTTGTTATGTCATCTTTCATTCGAACACCGCCTTTCAATAATCTAGACGATAATATGAATAAAATGGCCATACAAATATTTGTTTTAATTTAGATTCACCTAAAAAGCCTTGTGTATTATATACTCTCGTTTCGGTTGTGTCAAATTATATTTTTCAAAATAGTTCTGTAGACCCATTTATTATCTTCTAAGTTTTTATGATGTATGTATATTACTATTTTAGCGATTTAATCTTCACACCATTATATACGACATAACTTTTTACTTTATTTGTTGGTATTGTCACTCGAATAATATTAAATTTCCCTCCCACCTTAACAGTAATGTAGCAATAGTTCTTGAGGTTATAAACACCGTATTTACTATAATCTTGAGTATAATATGGCTTTTTTGTCTTAATTGTTATCTTTCCGGTATTTTTGTTCACCGAAACAGTCGCAATATCACTGTCATCTGTAGTTGCACTGATGGTCTTCATATATAGTTGATTCTTTGTCAGGGATATTTTTACAGTTTTCTTTGAATTCTTTTTTATTGATACTTTAGTTTTTGAGAGCTTAAGCTTTTTCCTATATCCCTGTCTTCTCTGTTCATAATCCCGTAATGTATACATCTGATCCTGATACGAAACCACAGCTCCGGCATCGTCCACAAAACTACCTTCTTGATTTTTTTTCGTAATTTTTTTCACCTGCTTTTTATAATTACAGTTGTAATAAGGATCGTAATCTGGATCCAGATACGGCTGAACATACCCTTCCTTAGTAACATGCTTCTTTACTTCAGCTAGTGTAAGTGTGCACTCCGGATGCGCTTTCAAAAACTGTTTGGGTTTCATATTAGCCTGTGCAGTAATTGGCTCAATCACAACAGACGTTAGCATTATGGCAACTGCCATAGCCGATATTAAAATTTTGTTTAATGCTTTCTTCTTCATATAATGCTCCTATATTCTATAATTCTCTTTTCTGTTCATATAAATTATTTACACAAGCAAATAACTTATTTTATGGTAACTCTGATTATATTAAATTTATTGCCTGCCCTTACAGTAACATCGCAATATCCTTTTTTCTTTCCCTGAATTGTCACTGTTCCTTTTTTTGCCGAATATGTTGCTTTGGCACGCTGTATTATCTTAGAATTTTCTTTTCCATTTGTTCTGGTTTTATCAGTGGAAACCGTAATCTTGCTTGTTTTGTTTTTATACTTCTTCAGTGCTGAACATTTAACTGTAACCTTCTTACCTTTTTTTACCGTGACGGTATATTTTGAGATCTTTAATGATTTCTTACGTCCCTTACCATATTGTTTATAAGTTGCAATTCTGTAATACTGGTCCTTGTCCGGTACTATCCTTGTTACTCCATTTATAAAAAGTCCATCTTCGTTATTCGCCTTCACACTTGCTTCAATTTGATCTGTTGTAACCATAATATATGCTTTAGCATCCATAGGCTCATTAATCAGTCCGGCTATCATAAAGGCAAATATCATCATAACCATAAATATCTTTTTTAGTTTATTCTCTCTCATATAACAAATTCTCCTTTTTTTCTCTTACTTTATAGTCACTCTTACTATGTTGTATTTTTTCCCAACTCTTACAGTAACATCACAATAACCCTTTTTAGTTCCTTTAATAGTTATCGTACCTTTCTTAGTAGAATAACTAACCTTGGCTCTTCTTACCTCTTTAGAAAAGATTCGTCCATTTGTTCGCGTTTTATCAACCTGCACAGCTATTTTATTTTTTTTGTTTTTGCTCGAGTATTTCTTTAATGCCGAACATTTGATTGTAACAGTCTTACCTTTTTTGACAGTTATAGTTTCCTCTGAAAGTTTTAAAGTTTTCTTATATCCCAATTTACGTTGTTTATATTTAGCAATTTTGTAATACTGGGTTTTATCAGAAACCAATCCAGATACATTACAAACAAAATCGCCTTCCTTACTGTTACTTGTATTTATCATTTTTCGAATAGCTTCTTTTTTTTCTTCAGAATATCCATAATACGGGTCATAATCAGGATCTTCTACAACCCATCCATGACTATCCACAGAACATTTTTTTATATCCGGATATTTTTCAAAAAACTCATCTACTGTCATATTAGCCTTAGCTGTGGACGGTGTCCCCAAAATTGATGTTCCCACGATTGTTAATACTAGTATGTATACCAATATATTTTTTATCTTTTTTTCTTTCATTAACCCATCCTCCATATTCATAAAATATTATTCTAACTATTTTTTCTGTGTCAATTCATTGACCAACACCGGTACACATGGAAATAACCAGGCAATTGCAAATGCAAATATCCCAAGTGTTAATCCACATACAAGATTTACAGGAATAATTGGCACAATCATTCCTATAATAAGCACTTTAAAAATCATGCTAATTGCAAGACTTAACCCTCCACAAATCAGATATGTTCCCAATGCTACTATTACCGTAAAAATTCCAATCACCTTCATAGCCGGTCTTCTTCCTGCGTCTCCCCACAGTACTGTTGCAATCGCCATAATTATCAGTAAACCTACAATATTCAATACTGTTGCTCCCACTGCTAATAAAATGTTTTTGTTGTCATTTTTTTGTCCTCCATATAATATGTTTTTTGGGTCATTTCTCATGCCCTTTAATTACAGGACGAAATATTTTTAAAAAGGGTTTTAGTTTTTTTATTTTTTTTTATAAAAAAAGACCGGCGCAAAAGGCCAGTCTTAATGTTTCTTATATTTATCCTTATTCAATTCCATCTCCACTTTTTGCCTTACAATCTCAGTACCTGCATCCGGTTCAAAACGATCGACTACCTGACCTATACGATTCACCAAAAATTTTGTAAAATTCCATTTTATCGAGCTGTTGTTCAGATAATCCGGATCAGCTTCCCTGGCGCGACGCTCCATATATAAACTGTCAGGCGTGTTCATAAGAAACCCCCTGAAGCCTTGTCTACTCTTTATATAATCAAATAGCTCAAGCGCATTCTCGCCGTTCACATTTATCTTGGCAAACTGAGGGAAACTGATGTCATATCGTGAAGTGCAAAAATTGTGAATATCATCATTTGTTCCCGGTGCCTGATTTCCAAACTGATCGCACGGAAAATCAAGGATTTCAAATCCTTCATTTTTCAACTCTTTATACATTGTCTCCAAAGCCTCATACTGTGGGGTAAAACCACAGCCGGTTGCAGAATTGACGATAAGCAAAACTTTTCCTCTGAAATCATATAAAGACTGCATCGTCCCATCTCGTTTCGGAACCGTAAACTTATATATAGGACCACCTACAAGATAATCCTCGGCCTCCTGAATAATGTTATTTATATTTTCGACATCCTTATGCACATGCCCTGTTTCAAGGGAATGATTTGCCCCCTTGATAATCCTGTATTGCATTTTTTTGAGTTGCATAGTTCCCTTATTGTCTCTACATCAATCCACGGATCATTGTCTCCGAAAAAAACAAGACCGTTTCCCTCCTGTGCCAATGAAAATGTCTGTGGAAAAGGAGTGTAATATACTTGTCTTGCCGGTATTTTGTACTTGGTAGCATATATACTTGCCGCTACCGTTCCTATGCTCTTCGATGCAAATATTATATCCTCACATGATGCAAAATCCACCTTGCTAAGCTGTTCCTCAGCTTGTCTTGTTGCCACGGCAAAAGCTTCTAACATTTTTTCTCTGCTACCGACCAGATATTTCTCAAGTCCGTTATACTCTATATAGATAGGTTCATAACCGTTCTCATATGCTATCTTATTTGAATAATACAAAAGCGGTTTCTCAATTCCATATCCGATTCCCGGAAAAATAACCAATACTCTTTTCATATTTGAATTCCCTTCTGTATGGTTTTATTATGTCTTATATTAATCTATGAAATTGTCATATGTAAATAGTTCTGTTCATAAACCGATAATCTACCCCCTTCGAAATTCTACTATTCTGTAAAGCACATAAAAACTTAACAGAATAATCCTGTGATATAATAAACATAATTACCGACAACAATTAGCTTAATCAGGGGGAGTACACAATGAAAAACAAGACAATCAAAATGTGGCAAAAACTGTTCGTTATTCTTATGGCTGTATTTCTTATAACTATAACAGGAAATCTTACTGCTCAGGCAGCTCTTACCGACACATACACTACACTGAATAAAGCAACAACGCTAAAAGCAACCAACCTCAATTCAACAACCGGGAAAAGATACAACTACATTGTTGATCAATCCCTTGGTGACAATACTACAATCTATTGTCCTATTACCTTAAAAGCCGGTGGAGTAAGCATAAAAACAACATCGAAACTTATGTGGAATCCTCAAAGAAAACCAATCTGTATGCTTTCAAATTCACATATGACAAGGAACTCACTCTATCACCTTATAAATATAACTACAAACTGCCAAAGGGCACCTACTACATATGCGTAACCCGCACGACTAGTTCATCAGAAAACGGCGGTAGCGGAAAATATACCATAAAATGGTGTAAATAAACTAAAGAGGAATACTAAATGACTTCATTTATCAGATTGACCGATTTTTCGAAAGAAGAACTTTTTGAAATATTTAAGATAGCTGACTCAATTGAAAACTATTCAGACTTTTTAAAAGGGAAAACTGTGATTATGTTTTTCCCGGCATCTAGCATTCGCACAAGAGTCACGTTTGAAAAAGGCATCTACCTCCTCGGCGGTCAGGTGATTTTATTTGATCCCGCCACCTTGGATAAAAAGGAAGATGTCGCTGATGTCTGTGGCTATCTGAACAATTGGGCAGATGCCGTTGTTGTAAGATATAAGGATATTCAAATGCTTGAAAAGATGAAAAATGCGATGGATATTCCTGTTATAAATGCACTCACAGATGACAATCACCCATGCGAGATCATGGCTGATTTGTACACTCTTTCAAAGATAAGAAAAGATTTTTTGAATGATAAATACTTGTTCGTCGGTGAGGATGGAAATATCGGAAGAGCGTGGAAAGAAGGCTCACAGGCCTTTGATTTTTCGCTTTCACAATGCTGCCCGCATAAATATAAAATGAAGGATGTCCCATACATCGCCGACTTAAAAGAAGCTGTCTATGGAAAAGATATTATCTGTACCGACTCCATCCCGGGCGATGATATTGAAGCCTTCAAGCCATATCAGGTAACAAAAGGCATTATGGCATTAGCAAACAAAAACGCACTTCTAAATCCATGTCCGCCCTTCTATAGAGGCGAAGAAGTCTCTGTTGATGTCATCGATTCAGAATATTTTGTCGGATATGAATTCAAGAAGAATCTGCTGGTCGTTCAACAAGCAATAATGATTTATTGTATGACACATCGATAATAAAAAATATTCGTGTTATTACTTAATGATTGTCACCCTTCAACCGTTTGATTCTTTTTGCAGAATAATCTTCTATGCTTTTCCATAACGAATGTAGTTGTTTCTTGTGAGCGCACAATTTCTCAGTACAATTTTTACACTGAAGATAATCATTTGTGTTCTCTGAAAAGCGTTCAGGATGCAGGTAAAAAGTAACCTCCCAACGAATCAACAATGCAACGGATAAAATAAGCAACCCCCAGGTATAACTCTTTCTGACAAAAAACAACGGTGTAAACATCATTGCGTAATCCCAATTGTAAATTCGACACGTACTGCAGCATTTGTTTTTCATAAGCCAAGACTGAAACGGGCAAAAAAACAGAATGCAAATAATATCACAGATGGAATAGAAGCTGCATAACAAAATCATGATTCCGTCATCCAGCACACCCTCCATATGCAAAACTCCAAATACCCCATTAAAAATAAGCCAAATCAATGCTACCAAAAACGTAGCATTGTTATCCTGAATTTTAATATCAGTATTACCCGATTTGATATAATTTCGCGCAAACTGTTTCTGACATCCCGGACTTTCAAGCTTTGAAGGGAAGAAACGCATAATCATCTCCGCTGCAAATACTGTCCACGTAATATAGAGTATAATCGGAACTTTTTCAATATTATCGATAACATTTCCCCCGCTATAAACTTTGAAGCGAATATAGTCGATCAAAAGAAGAATAAATAATATAGAACGATATATCAATCTAAATAAATGCAATTTGCTGACAATACTTATTCTACTTTTTTGTTTCATGGTGCTCTAATACCTCTCTAAAATCTATCCTTCGATTGCAAAAAATATGCAAAAGCCTGAAAAATATTTTAGCATGATATTATGTCCTATGTAACAACTTTTGAACATCATTTATATATGCTTCTTTTTTCCCGTCGAACCGACCGTGGCGTAGGTTTTGCCTCGCCGAGAGCGAACCCCTTTGAATCCGAACCGGAGGTTCGTTACACAAAAATAGACAGGACTAAAATGTCCTGTCTCTTTTGTGTAAGTAACGTGCGTGAGAGGGTGCAGATGTCCGGCGGACATCGTTTTGCACCGACCGAGCCGGCAGGCGAGACTTCAAACCCCTTCGTATCCGAACCGGAGGTTCGTTACACAAAAATAGACAGGACTAAAATGTCCTGTCTATTTTGTGTAAATAACGTGCGTGAGAGGATTCGAACCCCCGACACCTTGGTCCGTAGCCAAGTGCTCTATCCAGCTGAGCTACACACACATATTAAATTAATGCCCTTCGGGCAATGCCCGTGACCGGAATCGAACCGGTACTGTATCACTACAACAGGATTTTAAGTCCTGCGCGTCTGCCAGTTCCGCCACACGGGCATCCTAATGGGACCTACAGGGCTCGAACCTGTGACCCTCTGCTTGTAAGGCAGATGCTCTCCCAGCTGAGCTAAGATCCCAGTTTAAATAAAAAAGTTATCGTCATTTAAACGATCCCTTTAAAAAACGACCCCAGAGGGACTTGAACCCTCGACCTCCGCCGTGACAGGGCGGCGCTCTAACCAACTGAGCCATGAGGCCATATATATTATTTTTTAAATTGAGTGGACCTTCGGGGACTCGAACCCAGGACCGACCGGTTATGAGCCGGTTGCTCTAACCAACTGAGCTAAAGGTCCATAATAGTGACTCCAACGGGAATTGAACCCGTGTTACCGCCGTGAAAGGGCGATGTCTTAACCGCTTGACCATGGAGCCATATTAAGTTATTTCTTTAAAATATCTTTATAAAGAAAAACTCCCCGAGTAGGGTTCGAACCTACGACCCTCCGGTTAACAGCCGGATGCTCTACCGCTGAGCTATCGAGGAATAACTACAGATACATCTCTGCGTCATATAAGGAAATATTCCTTCAAAACTTCATACAGATTTAAACTTTGCTCTTTAGATCAAGCCTTCGACCTATTAGTAACAGTCAGCTCCATGCATTACTGCACTTCCACCTCTGCCCTATCTACCTTGTCGTCTTCAAGGGGTCTTATAACTTATGTTGGGATATCTCATCTTGAGGGGGGCTTCACGCTTAGATGCCTTCAGCGTTTATCCCTTCCAGACTTGGCTACCCGGCTATGCTTTTGGTAAAACAGCCGGTACACCAGTGGTCCGTCCATCCCGGTCCTCTCGTACTAAGGACAGCTCCTCTCAAATATCCTACGCCCACGCCGGATAGGGACCGAACTGTCTCACGACGTTCTGAACCCAGCTCGCGTACCGCTTTAATGGGCGAACA
>JAILHT010000086.1 GCA_024695665.1 Lachnospiraceae bacterium | reverse complement strand
CCCTCGGAGACATTTCCCTCAAGGATAAGTTTTGCCGAAAGGGTCTCAACATGCTTCTGAAGGAATCGTTTGAGAGGTCTCGCTCCGTACTGCGGCTCATAACCGTTTTCTTTTATAAACTCCTTTGCAACAGGTGTGAGTTCTACCTTCAGCTGTCTGTCTGCCACGCGCTCATTGAGTTCCGCCATGAGAAGATCTATGATGTGACCGATGTTGTCTTTTGTAAGAGGTTTGAAGAGTACTACCTCATCAAGTCTGTTCAAAAACTCCGGTCTGAAGGATCTGTGGAGTTCATCCATCACGGCATTCTCCGCCTCAGGTTTTATGTTTCCGTCATCGTCAACTCCATCCAGCAGATACTGTGATCCGAGGTTTGAAGTAAGTATGATTATAGTATTTTTAAAATCGACGGTCCTTCCCTGAGAGTCAGTGATACGTCCGTCGTCAAGCACCTGCAAAAGTACGTTAAATACATCAGGATGCGCCTTCTCAACCTCGTCAAAAAGAACAACAGAGTATGGTTTTCTTCTGACTGCCTCAGTGAGCTGACCACCCTCATCATATCCGACATATCCCGGAGGTGCTCCGATGAGTCTCGATACGGAGTATTTCTCCATATACTCACTCATATCAAGTCGCACCATATTGTTTTCATCATCAAAAAGAGATAATGCAAGTGATTTTGCAAGCTCCGTCTTTCCGACACCGGTAGGTCCCATGAAAAGGAACGAGCCTATCGGTTTTCCGGGGTCTTTTATTCCGGCTTTCGATCTTATGATCGCCTCGGTTACTTTGGTCACTCCCTCATCCTGTCCGACAACTCTTCTGTGAAGCTCCTCGTCGAGATGAAGTGTCTTGTTTTTCTCGCTCTCGGTGAGTTTTGCAACAGGTATTCCTGTCCATCTGGAGATGATTCTTGCTATCTCCTCCTCGTTCACGCTCTCATGTACAAGGGATAGTTCTTTGCTTTTTACATTTTCCTCTTCAATCTCCAACTGTCTTTCAAGCTGTGGCAGTTTTCCGTATTGGAGTTCCGCCGCTTTCTCAAGGTCATAATTCTGCTGCGCTGTGGATATCTCATTTCTTACCTGCTCAAGTTCCTCCCTGAGTTTCTGAACGTTCTCAACAGCATTTTTTTCGTTGTCCCATTTTGCCTTGCTGTTGTTGAACTCATCTTTCAGTTCCGCAAGCTCTTTTTCAAGATTTGCAAGCCTGTCCATACTGAGCCTGTCGGTCTCTTTTTTCAGTGCCGTGCGCTCAATCTCAAGCTGCATGATCTTTCTGTTCATCTCATCGAGTTCAGCAGGCATTGAGTCGAGCTCCGTCTTTACAAGAGCACATGCCTCATCTACAAGATCTATTGCCTTGTCCGGCAGAAATCTGTCGGAAATGTATCTATTCGAAAGGACAGCCGCCGATACAAGCGCACCGTCCGCAATCTTTACTCCATGGAAGACTTCGTATCTGTCTTTAAGCCCCCTAAGGATCGATATGGTATCCTCCACCGTCGGCTCATCGACAAGAACCGGCTGAAAACGTCTCTCAAGAGCGGCGTCCTTCTCTATATATTCCCTGTACTCATCCAGGGTTGTGGCTCCTATACAGTGGAGTTCTCCCCTTGCAAGCATAGGTTTTAAAAGCTGTCCTGCGTCCATTGCTCCGTCGGTTTTTCCGGCTCCTACAATGGTGTGCAGCTCATCTATAAAAAGTATTATCTGACCATCAGAATTTTTGACATCCTCGAGAACCGCTTTAAGTCTCTCCTCGAATTCACCTCTGTATTTTGCTCCCGCGATGAGAGCCCCCATGTCAAGGGAGAAGAGTTTTTTGTCCTTGAGTGCTCCCGGCACGTCGCCTCTTACTATTCTCTGTGCAAGTCCTTCGACAACAGCTGTTTTTCCAACACCGGGTTCTCCGATAAGTACCGGATTGTTTTTTGTCTTTCTTGAAAGAATTCGTACCACATTTCTGATTTCGGCATCTCGTCCTATAACCGGATCAAGCTTGTTGTCTTTGGCAGATTCCGTCATGTCCACTGCATACTGTGCAAGCGTATCATAGGTGGCCTCGGGGTTGTCCGATACCACTTTTCGATTTCCTCTAACACTCTGCAGTGCCGTCAAAAATCTGTCTCTGGTTATTCCGTACTCCTTGAAGATCTCCTTCAGACCTTTATTCGGATGCTTTAAAAGAGAAAGGAAAATATGCTCAACAGAAACATAGCTGTCACCCATGGCCTTTGCTTCATTCTCAGCATAGATAAGCGCCTGGTTTAAATCTTTTCCCATATAAACCTGGGAATCTCCATACACTTTAGGTCTGGCCGCAAGATGTGAAAGGGCATTGTTCATAAAATGCTCCTTGTTTATTTCCATCTTCTCTATCAATTTTGCGATAAGCCCGTCCTCCTGATTCATAAGTGCGACAAGGAGATGTTCTTCCTCTATCTCCTGGTTGCCGTAGTCATAGGCAAGCTTCTCACAATCCTGTATAGCCTTTATCGAGTTCTGCGTAAATTTCTGTATATTCATACTCTCACCTCTCATTCATATTCTGAAAGCAATATTGCCGGGACCTTTTTAGGCCCCGGCATCGTCAATCGTTTTATCCTTCTATGGCGATAAATTTTTTCTGTTCAACCTCAGGTTTCTCTTTCTCCTTCGGAATCATAAGAGTGAGCACCCCATCGGTGAATTTGGCCTTGATGTCTTCCTGCTCAACGGCATCTCCTACATAAAAGCTTCTGCTGCAACTTCCGGTGTATCTCTCACGTCTTATAAAGTTGCCTTCGTTGTCTTTCTCATCATTGCTCTTCTCAGTATTGGCACTTATTGTGAGATAACCGTTCTCGAGTTCTGCAGAGATGTCATCTTTGGAATATCCCGGAAGTTCGATCTCGAGTTTGTACTCATTCTCGCTCTCGGATACATCCGTTCTCATCATGCTCTTCTGTTTGGTCGCATAAGCAACCGGCTGTGAAAAATCGTTAAAGAAATCATCCATTAAATCATGTGTAAAAATACTAGGCATCAACATAATCAATTCCTCCTTTTTCCAGTTCGCGACCTTTCGTCGTAACTCTTTTATCAATGTCTTACCAGAGGTTTTTCTCTTGTTTTCCTCTGTCTGATTATGTTATAGCACCATTATTAGCACTCGTCAAGGGCGAGTGCTAATAATTTATTTTTTCTTAATAATTGAATTTTCCATCATTCTTTTCTTCCAAAGCCTTGAGCATATGAAATGTAAATTCATTATACGGAGTAGGTATACCAAGCTCTTTTCCCATGCGGACGATCGCGCCCGAAAACATGTCAATTTCTGTATGACGTTTTGCGTCAAGATCCTGAAGAGTCGAATATCTTGCCCTCTTAAAAACCTTGCTCCCTCTGGCTGACGATGAAGCTGTCACTGTCATATCAATACCCTTTGCTTTTGCAATAGCGTCAAGTTCTTTTACAAGCCCTTCTTTAAGCAAGGCCACATGTTCACTGTCGCTGTATGCTCCCACCCCGACACCGAGCATTGCCTGTGGCAGGTTATTTCCGACATTCAGCCTGAACTTGCTCCATATCTCAGGTATGATCACATCTGTCTCTCTGTATTTTAGCCCCGTCCCCTCGAACAGTTTTCCTAAAGCATCTGTCCTTTCCGTAGCTTTTCCATCCTTTTCACCGTATATGATTCCTATCGTGGTTTCTGGATCAAAAACAACCTTGTTATCTTTTCTTTCCGAGGCTACTTTGATAAGAGCCGGAAGTATATGCTCTTCCCCGATTTCCGACGCAATGATCTCTTCACTGTCGACACCGTTCATAAGGCTCATCACCACCGTATGTTCATCTTCGATTTCTTTTATATCCGCTACTGCAGAATCTAATGCATTATATTTTACTGAGACAATAACAAGATCCGCTCCGTGTGCTTCAGCGGGTGTTTTTACTGTTGGCAAATACAACTTGTCGTTTATGTTTATGCCCTTGCTCTCAATCCTCTTCTTGCGTTCTCCGGAAGCGATAACCGAAAGTTCTATGTCCTTTTTCTGTGAAAGTCCCCATAACATATAACTTCCGACCGCACCTGCTCCGATTATTGCCACATTTTTAAATTCCATTTTTCATCCCCTCATAAAAATAAAAATCCGATATTGTTAGTCAATACTCGCTTGCGAGTCTTTACTGTAGCTTATATAGTACACAAAGAAAAAGCTTTCATCAATATCACCCTCTATCCGTTTTACATTCAAATCTCACTCGTGGAGCGTATATCTCAGCGAAAAAAACTCCTTACCGCTTCACGCAGTAAGGAGTGTAAATAATTTGTTTATTGAGCAGAGAATGTGATAGGATCCGAATCGGTTATGGTCTCATATGTATCCGCATTGAAAATGTGGAATTTAAGTTCAACTTCCTCTATTGCCTCAATTCCGTTTTCCTCAAGATCACTCTCAAAAATTGTTATCTCATCAAAGGATTTCTTTCCGTCATATACAGTAGTTGAATATAATGGATCCATCATAAATCCGTTTATAGACATATCATCAACAGAGACACCTACATTCTGTCCGGATGTATTCTCGCAATAAAGCAGTATGGCTGTTCCCCAGAAAGAATCCTCATCAACTGTTTTTCCTACTATTCTGATTCCGTTTGCATTGTACAGTTCCATACCGGCGTCATCCGGTGTTGTGTCCATGTTTGCATACTCGGAAGTCTGTATCTCGGCGTAAACCTTTTCAAAAAGAGTATTGTATTCCGAATCATACGCGCGGAAATATACCTCTACTTTACCGACATTTTCAATCCCTGCTGCAGCAAGTCCCGACGATGACAGATACATTGTCTCATTTGCATTTTTGCCGGCTGCTATATCACAATAGAAAAGATCAGTGATCATATAATCGTTTACTATCAGGGCATCACAGCCTATGGAGTAATCATTTTCAGATGAGTTCTCAATAAGCAGTTTGATTCCGTCACCCCAGATGCTGTCTGTCACATATTCTTTTGCTGTAATCTTGATACCATCCTGGTCAACCAGCACCTGTTCCTCAATGGATACGGAAGTCTCTTCATCGGCTTCTGTCTCAGCTTCTGTCTCAGCTTCCGTCTCGGCATCCTCGCTTGAAGAATCGTCAGCCGTATCACCGGCAACTACCTCTTTCTTGTCCTCCGACTCCGTTGAACCGCTCCCAATCGCCATGACAGCAAAAGCTGCTATGCAAAGCATCGCTGCCAAAATCTTAAATCTCTTTTTCACTTTTCGTTCCTCCTCCGGAAATAATGTTTTTTATAATAAAAACAGCAATTACCTCGGCAAGGAATTCCACCGCAATATCTAAAACATCAAATGTTCCACCTACAAATACGGTAAGTTGAAGAGACTCCATAACTGCGGAAAAAACCAGTGCCGTAATTAAAATCTTTTTTAGCCCTGCTGCATTATTATCGATAAAAAACGATAGTGCAAAAACCAGGGCATATCCCCATAGAAAATCGGGAACAAAATTTCTTACGGTCGAAAAGAAGACACCTCCCATTTTTATCCCGGCTGCATTTGGTTGAATGTCCAATAATCTGTTCACAAAGCTGACAAAAAGCACATCAGGTGATGCTATGTAATAAATGAAAGCTCCAAGTAAAATGGAACAAATCATATTACAAAGCAAAACAATTTTTACTACCCCGATTTTCATAACACATCTCGTTCTTTTCTATCAAATATGAACAAAATATATCACAAAAAAAACAAGGTCGTTGCCCCCGCAACGGAGGCAATTTATTCTTGAACTCCACTGGTTCTCAACGGTTCCATCTTGTTTTCTTTCATGAAAGTATTCACCTCTATTATGCTGCCGGGTCTTTCATTGAACGCAATCATGATAAAAGCGTCCCTTGGTATCTTTGCATAAAGCTTCGCCATCCCGTATTTTTCCAACGCACGCTGTGTCTCCTCCAATGACAATTCGGCAGCGTAGCATATTCGCAATATTACATCCCTCTGTTTTGTATGTTTTTCTCCCGATAGGAGCTTGTATCCATATCTTTCCGGTATATCCGCCTTCAAAAACACATTTTGCTGACTAAGCTTATTTCTGCTCATAATTTCTTTTATATAGACATAAAATGAGTTTTCCTCCGAAAGAATACTCTCCTTGTTATTGTCACAATAGGAACTAAACTCGTTGATATGAGTTTTCCCAAGGATATTTTCCAACTCTTCCGTGTTTTTTTCCTTCATACAATTCTCCAATCTGTTATAATTTTTTTATATTTATCTGAAAGGACAAAAATAGCGTGGATCTTAATAATCGTTTAGCAATATCATATTACAAGGTTGTCGCGGCTATCAATGAACAACACAAAATATATATGGTTCAACATACTGAATCAGGCAAATTTTTCGTCAAAAAAATTCTGGATGTTTTCAACTATGACGTATATTGTTATTTACGCCAAAATCAGATAAAAGGGACCCCACGCATAGTCGATTTGTACAAGGATGGCAACACCCTGACAGTGATAGAGGAATACATCTCCGGGACTCCCCTCAATGAACTGATGGCATCCAAAAACCTAAATCTTTCCCTGATAGAGAAAATAATGTCTGACCTTTGTTCTATCGTGAGCAGACTCCATATGGTCAGTCCTGCCATAATACATCGAGACATAAAGCCTTCAAATGTGATCGTAGGCAATGACGGATATGTTGCCCTTCTGGATTTCAATGCCGCTAAACAATTCACCGAAAATGCCACAAAGGATACCGTCCTTTTGGGGACAGAAGGATATGCCGCACCCGAGCAGTACGGATTCGGTTCATCCTCCCCACAGACTGATATTTACGCGCTTGGGATTCTTTTTAAGGAGATGCTTCAATCCTCCAATATATCCTTGTTTCCGTACAAAAAAATTATAGACAAATGCACTCACATAAACCCGGACGAGCGATACAGATCCGTGGAAGAATTCCGTGAAGCCTTGTCCTTAAAATTACCGGATTCCTCCGGTACTGATTCAAAACGCAACACATTAGCCTCATTTATTCCTCCGGGATACAGATCGCATAAGCCTTTGAAAATGTTGCTTGCAACCTTCGGATATATAGTATTATTGGACTTTTTCCTGACGCTCAAAATTGAAAATACAAATGGAATCTCCCTTTGGATTGAACGAATCGCAATGCTTTTGGCAACACTATCAATAATTTTTATCAGTTACAATTACAGAGATGTGTGGGATGTCATCCCTTTCGCAAAAAGCAAATACAAGACACTTCGTATCATAAGCATAATTACATTTGATATAATAATTGCTCTTGCCATAATAATTGCTATGCTGTCAATCGAGTCTCTTTTGCTAAAAATTATACCATCTAATTTTATATAATATTGCCACCGATACAGTGGTATAAAAATAAGGTGTCGCACCAATCATATATTAGTGTAACACCCTATTTTTAACTATACTTTTTTTACCACACCGTAAAAAACAATCCTGCAATCGGCGAGAGCACAATCATTATCATTGAAAACATAAACGAGTCAACCGATATCAAGGTAGCTCTCTGTTCAGAAGGTATCAACTGTTGAAGCATTGTTGTACTTCTAAGCTGAAGTGCATCATCACTCATAGCTGCGACAAAACCACCTAAAGTCATCAACCATAAAATACCGGTGTGCTCAACGAGAATCGCTGATACAACAAGTGCACCCGTTATAAAGAATACAAGTCTGTATCTCATATTTTTAAAGAGAAGTATGATCTTTGCCCCGAGAACTCCGCCGAGTTCCATGAAAAGAAGCGCAAATCCCAGCGCCCATTTTGGCATATCCGCAAGCAGTAGCTTGTCTTGAAGGAAAAACAAAAGCAGTATATCGCCGGCTCCGACCAATGAATTACAAAGCATGATAAGCAGTGCACTTTTGGATGTTCTAAGAAAAGCAACGCTCTCAATAACGCATTTTTTTAGCTCATCTTTTATCATTTGTAGTCCCGATATGGCTTCTTCTTTAGTTTTTGTCTCCTCAATTGTGACTTCAACGAGAGACGACAACATCAAAAGCTGAAATATACCTATCACTATATCCGTGCTGTATGCCAGTCTGTAGCCAATATGAAGAGCAAGCCCCGCACACATCGTGGACAGACCGTTACATATTCTGTATATGACAAACTGATTTGAAGCAAACCTGTCGTATTTTTCTTCCACTCCGACCGACTTCATCGAATCGTAGGCAAGCGCATCCCCTGACCCCGATTCAAAGTTGTAGCCCATGGCATGGAAAACAAATGCCAGGCATATCATCGGGAAGTTAAAAGAAAAAATCATAATAAGATTGCCGGTCAAGGTCATGAGACTGCTCATGATAAGCATTTTCTTTCTGCCAAACACATCCGCAAGAACCCCGGACGGAATCTCAAAAATCAAACTTGCCGCATGAAAAACCGTCTCCGCAAATCCTATCTCAGCCAGTGAGTATCCTCTTGCCGCAAGGATTGCAACCCAGGCTCCGGTAAGTGACAATCTCCCCAAAACCGTAGATGCATATAAAGTTGAAATCTGTTTTTTGATACTGAATTTATTCATAAAAAAATCTCCTTAACTTTGATTATAATCTGTTAAGGAGATAGTGATCCAATCTGTAAAAGAGGTAATTCTACCTAAAAATGGACGCACTATCCCCGTCACACGGATAGTTGTTTCCATTTTGAAGATGTATATTAGCTGTTTTCCAATACATATTACTGCCCTTTAAGCTTTGTTTTACTGTTTTCTTGCTTTTGCTTATTCTACATAAAATAGTATACAATTGCAACCAAAAATCCAAGTATGGCGCCTGCAACAACCTGCGTCGGAGTGTGCCCTAAGAATTCTTTCAATTTCTGCTCAGGCGATATCTCAGGATCTAACAGTTCAAAAAGATTGTTTAACATTACAGCATGTTTGCTGGCCTCGAGTCTTACTCCCATAGCATCATGCATAACGACTATGGCAAATACAAATGCAAGTGCAAAAACCGGAGAATCAAGTCCGTATTCTATTGCTGCTGTGACACTCAGTGCGGTGACTGTCGCCGAATGTCCGCTCGGCATACCTCCGTCACCCACAAGTCTTGTAAAATCAATCGATTTGTTTATTATCGCATATATTATTGTCTTCAAAAACTGTGCAGCCGCCCAGCTGAATAGGGCGCTGACAAGCATATCGTTTCTTAGAATATCATTAATAGTAAAAGTCATAAAATCTCCCGGTGTTACTGAACCGTATCGGTTGTAACACCCGTTGTATCAGTTGTATCTGTCGTACCTGTTGCATCAGTTGTATCTGTCGTAGTTGTTGTGCCGGCTGTATCGCCTGACGCCTCATATTGGTTTATATATGTCTGTGCTGTGGAGGCTCTCTGTGTTCCCGGATGAAGCTCAACAAATCTGGTAAAATATGTCACCGCACTTGCAAGATCCCCACTTCGTCTGTATGCCTGTCCGAGATAGAACATTGCATTTCCGTCCTCGTAATCTTCCTCCATCTCGACAACTTTAAACAAGGCTGCTATGGCTGTCTCGTCATCACCGCTGTTATATGCCGAATATCCGCTCTCATAAAGGCTTACTATATACTGTTCGTTAACACTGGCAAGAAGTGACTCATAAAGTGCCTTCATATCATCGGAAAGGTCATCCGCATTCACTGATGAAAGGGCATTTCCCGCACTTTCAAGATCCTCTGCCACAACATAGTTGTATGCATTTATGAGCTGCTTGTAGCTGTTTAGTTTCGTATCCGAGTCTTCGATGCTCTTGTTTGCCTCATCGAGAGTCGACTGCATCTCCTCTATCTCAGCCTCAAGCGATGATATGGTCTGTTCCTTTGTGGCAAGTGTATCATTTACCTCCTTTAAGGTGGCATTCACAGAACTCGTCTCATTTTTTTTCATATTCGGGACTATCAAAAATATGCATACGCATATACCGAGTACGATTCCTATGACAAGATTCACTATGGTATGCACCATCGAAGTCTCGGTGAATGTCCTCGGCATTATGATAGTCTCATTTCCGCTCTGATATGTTAAAATATCATCTTTTTTCTTTTTCTTGTTTCCTGTATTCTCTTTGAGTTTCTGATTAACTTCCTTGAGATAACGGAGTGTCTGTGTGTTGCCCTCGTCAATCTTCATCGCAGATCTGAGACACTTTTTTGCCCTTTCAAACTGACCTTCCTCTATGTAAAGAAGAGCCATGAGCTGATGGGCTTTAACCAGCTTTGGATTTAGTGCAATAACTTTCTTTAACTGTATGATTGCAAGATCTCTGCTGTCCTGTCTGCAGTAGGCAAGCGCCTGGTTGTATTTCTTAATGGTCTGATTTATTGCATCAAGCTTTGAAGGATTGTTCTGTATCTCCTTCAAGTATCTGCTCGCATCATTATTCTTGTTGTCAAAGTTTCTGCTTATGACCCATTCACTCAAAGCAGATACGGTCTCTCCAACCTCAAAATAAACAAGGCCGAGAAGGTTTCTTGCGTCCTTGTTGTACTTGTTCAGACTGAGACTCTTAGTCAACGATTCGATGGCTCCGGTCAGATCCCTGACCTGTGCTCTCTCAAGGCCCTCGTTGTAATAAAAGTTTGAGGTCTGCATTATTTTTTTATATAATCTGACGTCGGCGCCGCACTCCGTGCATCTGTTGCTTTTTGAAAGCTCCGCACCACATCTGTAACATTTCATATCGGTATCCTGTCCCCTTAGCGGTTGTTATTTTCTTTTTCTCTCATTACTTCCATCAAAATATCATTTATATCATGAAGTTCTCTGGCATAGATTGCATCCTCTGCATCCTCCACCTCGAGACTAGGGGCAAATTTTTTAAGTTCTTCTTCGAAATCTAACATATCGAACAAATCCTCCATCAGTTAAGACTGTCTATTTTCAGTCTCTTTCCCAATTTTTTAACATAAACACCTGTCTTTATGTTGGTGTTCTCCAATTTCAAATCCTCATAGTAGACTGTTGTCTTAGGATAAAAATCATGATTTACTACAAGCATCGCTCCGGTTCCCCTTGCCATATGCTCCATACGAACCTTAAGCTCTGCTCTGGTTAAAGCCTGCTTGCTTGTGGCCTGTATCTTTGCCTTCAAAACTGCAAGTCTGTCCGGATCCTCCTTAAGAGAAATCCCCTCGAGTATCTCTCTCTCTTCACAATGTTTTAAATAATTGTTTGCCTTCATAATGCTCATCTCATAGTCGGCATTCGCCTTGTTTAAAGCGAGCACTTTTTCCATATCTTCGGGCGCTACACCTATTCTTATTCTGGTTGGAAGCTCGGCATTGTTTCCGACGTCGTTTGCCTCAATACCCACAAGCGAGTGAACCATTCCACCAAGAATAGTTCCCTTTCCGCTGACGACCGAAATCTTTCCGAGCACGCTGATCTCAGAGTCCATAATAATATCTGTGCGAAGCGAACCCTCACCTCTCACACTTGCGCGCTCTATAAATCTCGCAACAATCTTTCCTTTTGCATTTATCTCCGCGAGATTGTTTCCGGAGATACCGCCTCTTACAAGCAGATCTCCCCCTGCATCAATGATTGCGCCTTCTACCACTCCGTCAACTATTACATTTCCGGTTGCTGAAATCTTTGCACCTGTGTTCACATTTCCATGGACGACGACATCGCCTCTGAAACCTATCGGCTCATCGGTCCTTGTCAAATCGTCATCAATATATATAAGGGGATGAATCATTACACGATCCCCAACTATATCTATTCTTCCCGACTCTGACGCAATATACTTTCCGTCAGAATTCTTTTCGATTCCGCGTCCTTTGAGCGGAGGCAATTGTCTTACCACCTTCGCCGGAAGGATTCGCCCTGTAACGGTATAACCGTTCGTGCCGTGGACAGCAGGAACGTAGGTTGCCACCAGATCGCCCTTTTCCACGAGCTCCATATTTTTGTAACTGGAATAATCCAAATCATCTGCGGGTCCGTTGTCAAATTCCTCATCGGCTTTTTTGAGTTCGAATTCGAATTTGTAATATCCGTCCTGTCCTTCCGTAGCCTCTCTGCCTTTGGCCACAAGTACTTCACGGAGATATATATGCCCTTTAACCATATTAAGGAGAGCCTCTTGATCTATCCCCGAAATAACCTTGTATTTCTTCAGGACTTCAATAAGCTCTCCAACTTTATATTCGCTTGTGATATCAGAGGGTACCGGAAGATATATATATGCTTCCATCTCGTCCCCGCTTATGTTTACCATAGGTTCTTTTATTGTCATATGTCCCCGCCTGTATTTATAAAGACAAATACTCTATGATATGTTATCACAAATCAGCATTCTTTTCAATTGAGCGCAGCAAGCTGTGCTTCCACCTGCTCCATCATCTGCTCATATTTTGCCAGTTTTTCTTTCTCCTCATTGACCTTTGCCTCAGGTGCTTTTGAGATAAATTTCTCATTTGAAAGCATTCCCCTTGATCTCTGAAGTTCTTTTGTTAGGCGCTCCTTCTCTTTTGTGAGACGTTCCTTCTCGGCTTCCATGTCGACAAGCTCTGCCAGAGGTATGTATACAACAGCATCAGGGATAACTATTGAAACCGCATCATCTCCTATATTTTCTGTGGTGGAAGAAGTATATACCTCTCCGGCATACATCAAAGATGCATACATATCTTTGAGTTTTTCAAACATAGAAAGCACTTCTTTATTATCTGATACGATATGTACGGCTGCCTTTCTCGAAGGTGCTACATTCATCTCGTTTCTTCTGTTTCTGACAGCTTTTACAAGTTCCTTGCATCTCGATACGGCACTCTCCTCCTCAGGGAAGTTTCTCTCCTCCTTATATGTAGGCCACTCTGCGAGCATGATAGTCTCCTCGTTTGGAAGAAGAGTACAGTATATCTCTTCAGTGACAAACGGCATGTAAGGATGAAGCAGTTTAAGACTGTCGCTAAGCACCTCTCTGAGTACCCAGAGTGCTGTATTTGCGGCCTTCTTGTCATTCTCCTTATTCCAGATGCGACGCTTTGTCATCTCGATGTACCAGTCACAGAACTCATCCCAGATGAAATCATAAACCTTCTGAACTGCTATTCCCAACTCAAATTTGTCCATGTTTTCTGTTACATCTTTTGTGAGGGTGTTTACCTTTGAGAGTATCCACTTATCCTCGGCTGTGAGATCTGCCGTCTCAGGTTTTTTGAGTTCCTCGTCGCCGATGTTCATCATTATATATCTTGAAGCGTTCCATACCTTGTTTGCAAAGTTTCTTGATGACTCGACTCTCTCCCAATAGAAACGCATATCATTTCCCGGTGCATTTCCGGTGATAAGTGTAAGTCTGAGCGCATCTGCTCCGTATTTGTCTATAACCTCGAGCGGATCGATACCGTTTCCCAAGGATTTGCTCATCTTTCGACCTTGTGAGTCTCTTACAAGTCCATGGAAGAGAACGGTGTTGAAAGGAGCTTTTCCCATCTGCTCATAGCCTGAGAATATCATTCTGATAACCCAGAAGAATATGATGTCATATCCTGTGACAAGCACATCATTCGGATAAAAATAGTCAAGATCTTCTGTCTTGTCCGGCCATCCCAAGGTGGAGAAAGGCCAAAGCGCAGATGAGAACCATGTATCAAGAGTATCCTCATCCTGTTTGAGATGTGTGCTTCCGCATTTTGGACAAACCTTAGGCGCGGTCTTTGATACGGTCATCTCTCCGCAATCCTCGCAGTAGTATGCCGGAATTCTGTGTCCCCACCAGAGCTGTCTTGATATACACCAGTCTCTGATATTGTCTGTCCAGTTGAAATATGTCTTCTCCATTCTCTTTGGAAGAAGCTTTACATCTCCGTTCTTGATACATTCAACAGCCGGTTTGATCATCTCATCCATCTTTACAAACCACTGCTGCTTGATCATAGGCTCAACGGTTGTTCCGCATCTGTCATGTGTTCCTACAGCATGTGTATGAGGTACAACCTTTACGAGAAGTCCCTGTGCTTCAAGATCTTTTACAAGTGCTTCTCTGCACTCATATCTGTCCATTCCGGCACATTTTCCGACACATTTTGACATTCTTCCGTCGTCTTCTATTACAACGATTTCCTCGAGTCCGTGTCTCTTTCCAACCTCAAAATCGTTAGGGTCATGAGCAGGTGTGATCTTTACGCATCCTGTTCCGAACTCCTTGTCTACATAGCTGTCTGCAATTACAGGAATCTCTCTGTCCGTGCAAGGGAGTTTGAGCATCTTGCCCACGATATCTTTGTATCTTTCGTCCTCCGGATTTACAGCTACTGCGGTATCTCCGAAAAGTGTTTCCGGTCTTGTTGTGGCAATCTCGACAAATCTGCCTTCCTCGCCGACTACCGGATAATTTATATGCCAGAAGAATCCGTCCTGATCTTCGTGAATAACCTCTGCATCGGAGATTGATGTCTGACAACAAGGGCACCAGTTTACTATACGTGATCCCTTGTATATCCATCCTTTTTCATAAAGACGGGTAAATACCTCAAGAACCGCATCCGAACATCCCTCGTCCATTGTGAAACGCTCTCTGCTCCAGTCTGCTGATGATCCCATCTTCTTTAACTGCTTAACGATTCTTCCGCCGTACTCTTTTCTCCAGTCCCAGCATTTCTCAAGGAATCCCTCTCTTCCGAGCTCATCCTTGTCAATTCCCTGCTCTTTCAAAGCAGCGATAACCTTGACTTCCGTTGCGATGGCCGCATGGTCTGTTCCCGGCTGCCAGAGTGCATTGTAACCCTGCATTCTCTTGTATCTGATAAGGATATCCTGCATTGTGTTGTCAAGAGCATGTCCCATATGGAGCTGTCCCGTGATATTTGGAGGCGGCATCACTATAGTGAACGGCTTTTTGCTTCTGTCCGGCTCTGCATGAAAATATCCGTTGTCTTCCCACTTTTTGTAAAGACGATCCTCAATATCTTTAGGATCATAGGTTTTTGCAAGTTCCTTGCTCATGTTTTTATCCTCATCTTTCTCGTCAAAATCATCTAAAAAACAATCAGTTTTTCGCTGACATAATACGCTATTTATAATATTAATCACATATTTTGTAAAGTGACATTTACGGAAGTTTTCCGTAAGTCTCCATGGTCACGTAAGCTTTTATATGTATGCCGTCGGCCTCGTAAGTCTCCTCCAAAAGTTCCCCTGTCTTTCTTATACTCTGTATGAGACCTGCCTTGTCAAAAGGAAGCACCCTCTCGACATACACTTTATCTTCTCTCAAAAAGTCCGCAAGTTCAAGCTTTAGTTCATCCAGCCCCTCGCCTTTTGCAGCTGAGATTTCCAGAGTTTTGTCAGCTCTGAAATCTTTTATCGGGTTTGTAAAAAAAAGTCCCTCGTCAGTTGTCTTCTCCTCTTCCGTAAGACAGGAAAGTCTCTCGCGTCTCAGATCCCACTTGTTGAATAACGTGATTATCTTTTTGCCCTCGACTCCCAGATTGTTGAGAGTCTCATAGACTATATACATCTGTTTGTCCGCCTCAGGATTTGATGCGTCGACTACATGTATTATGATGTCGGCGTATTTTGCCTCCTCAAGCGTGCTCTTGAATGCCTCTATGAGATGGTGCGGAAGTTTTCTTATAAAACCGACTGTGTCGGTGAGAAGTATCTCCTGCTTGTTGTCCAAGGCGAGCATTCTTGTAGTGGGATCAAGCGTTGCAAACACCATATCCTCCGAGAGAACACTTGCACCTGTGAGTGCATTTAAAAGTGTTGATTTTCCGGCGTTCGTGTACCCGACTATAGCTGCTACGGGAACATGGTTCTTCTCGCGCTGTTTTCTGTTTATCTCACGATGTCTCACGACATCCTTAAGCTCCGATTTCAATATCGAAATTCTGTCTCTGATCAAACGCCTGTCCATCTCAAGTTTTTTCTCTCCGGGTCCTCTTGTTCCGATTCCTCCGCCGAGCCTTGACATCTCTCTTCCCATTCCGGTCAGATGATTGAGTCTGTATCTGAGCTGTGCAAGCTCTACCTGGAGTTTTCCTTCTCCGGTTCTTGCCCTGCCGGCAAAAATGTCGAGGATAACCATCGTTCTGTCCATTATCTTGCAGGAGAGAATATTCCCAAGATTCTTCATCTGCGCCGGGCTAAGCTCATCATCGCAGATTATTCCATCCGCGTTATAGATATCCAAAAGCTCCGCTATCTCATCTATTTTTCCTGTGCCGACATATGTTCCCGGATGTATTTTTTCGCGGTTTTGAATCACGGTTCCTACAACTAAAGCACCTGCGGTAGCTGCAAGCTCACCAAGCTCCTTAACAGAATCTGCGGTGTCATCACCGTCGCGCTCCGACACGGCCACAAGTATAACTTTTTCTTTTTTTGCTTCTGTATCTATGGGCATATTATTCCTCTGTCTCTTCTTCCGTGACGGAAGCTCTCGATTTTATGAAATTTGCCTCTCTAGCCATATCCTCATCGGAAGGGTATTTTTCAAGGTACTCTTTTGTGTAGCTCCATGCGAGATCGTAGTCGCCGGTGTACTCATATGCAGCTATAAGATTTCTCATAAGTTCGCCCTCGTTTGTGAGATCTTTGGATTCGAGCCCTTTGAGGAAATAGCTCACAGCACTGTCATAATCGCCGTTCTCCACAGCGTCACATCCGAGGACGTTCAGTGCAACGGAACTCTCAGGATACTCCTCGACATACTTTGCCAGGGCGCTGTTTGCGTTCTCCGTATCTCCGGTTTCCTCATATACCTTATAAAGGTAAAGATATGCTTTTGTGTTTTCTTTTTCTATGGCTGACTCAAGAGACTCTATTGCCTTCTCGTAATCTCCGGTTATAAGATAAGCTCTTCCTTTTACAAGAAGGTTGTCCGCCGTACTTTTCACCTTTGTATCAATTATAAGTCTCAAATATACTTCAGCTTCATCGAGCATCCCATAGCTCTCGAGATTGTCATACATCTGCAAAAGCATCTCTATATCGTCAGTGTTATCTGCGGCGACATTGTAATCGGCGATTGCTGATATCGTTTCACCCTGCTCAAGATAAACACAGCCTCTCAAAAATCTTGCATTGGCGTCATTCTCATCATAGGAGACAAGCGCATTGTATGTCTCAAGCGCTCCGTCAAGGTCACCGTTTGCATACTGTGCAACCGCTTTATAATAGCATATGTCGCATTCCTTTTCGCCGATTCCGCCCACTGCATTCGCAAGTGCGTTGTTGAAATAGCTTATGGCATCATCATAGTTTTCCGCCTCAAGTGCCTCTATTCCCTTCACTCTGTACTCATTTTCGGTGTCAATCTTCTTTTTTACCGAAAAAACGGTGAGTGCTGTAACCAACAATAAAGCGATGACAATGATTATGGTTATTATGAGCGGTTTGTTTATATCCTTTTTTTCTGTATTGTTTCTCATATATCTTCTTAGTACTCTTTGTATCCTACTTCTTTAAGTCTCGCGTCTTTCTTTACAACCTGATCTTTGAGCTTAGCTGAGTAGTCTTTCACCTTCTGTAAGAGGCTTTCATCCGAAACCGCAAGAATCTTTGCCGCAAGGATTGCAGCATTTGCTCCACCGTTTATAGCGACGGTGGCAACCGGTATTCCGCTCGGCATCTGAACTATTGAATAGAGAGAATCTCTTCCTCCCAAAGATGTGGTATGCATAGGTATTCCGATTACAGGCATAGGGAAAATAGCTGCGCACATTCCCGGCAGATGAGCTGCCATTCCGGCACCTGCTATTATTACCTTAAAGCCCTTTTCCTCGGCACTTTTTGCATATTCAAAGAAAATATCAGGCTCTCTGTGAGCCGAGATGATAGTCATTTCATAATCGATTCCAAACTCCTCAAGTATGTCCGCTGCCTTTGCCATAACAGGCATGTCAGAGTCGCTTCCCATAATAATTCCAACTTTTGCCATAATACTTATCCTTTCTTATCTGTCTACTTATTTGAGCATCATTTCCACTGTCATATCATCCTTCTTCGCATCCACCTTTGCGTAACTTCCGCAGATCAAAGGTATCATTGGTGCGAGATGTCCGATATCGCAATCCATGATTACAGGTACATCAAGTTCATCTATTATTCCTGTGACAGCCGTGATACGATCCACTCCCATAAGGTCGTCATCATATGCAGCCCTGGGTCTTCCTATCATAAAACCTTTGACATATTTAAACCAACCCGCATTCTTCATCTGCCAGAAGGCTCTTCTTATGCTCATCGCATTCAGATCGCAACACTCCAAAAACCAGACAAAACCGTCATCCTTGTATCTCTCCAAAAACTCACCGACTCTGTCATATTTTGTTCCTGTCAGATTCACAAGGCAATCTACGCATCCGCCTATCAGTCTTCCCTCAAAGCTAGCGAAATCCCCGATTGTGTTCCCCTTATATACAAGTGTCTTCTTCTCGGTCACGTTGTACGGAAGATAGGGCTCCTCCGGCGTCTTTCCACCGTCCTTCTCCCATTTGTCATAACCTTTCATCACAAGTTTTTTTCCGGTGAGAAGATCATATGCATCTCCCACCGACTCATGCCACGGCTCCATACCGAAAGCTCCGGCACACGGTCCGTATATCCCCGCCGTGTCACATATCACAGTATTCAAAAACACAAAGTTTGTATTGTCTGAATAACCCATGTACCACTTCGGTTTTGCTTTTTTTATGCGCTCAAAATCAACCTGTTCTATGGTCTCGCACATAAGCTCGCCACCGCCGCAGGAAATAACCGCGTCGCAGTCACTGCCCTCATACACACTCATAAGCTCATCTGCGCATTTTTCCGGCGTGTTGCTGATTCCTATTCCGCAATCCGCATAACAGTTCTCGCCCAAAAAAAGCTTGTGTCCCTTTTCTTTGAACTTCTTAAGTGCGTTGTCAAAAGCACTTTTGTACGGCTCGCTCGCGCATCCGAAAGATGGTGCGCAAAAACCTATTGTCCCATTATCCTTCAAAAACTCAGGGTATCTCATCTGACTCCTTTTTTATCAATACAATGGCTCGTTGAGTTTCTCCGTTCCATCCACGACAAATTTTCCGTCGTGAATTATCGGATACTCTTTTCCGTCATATCCTATCGCAATTATATCCATAAGCTCGTCATACGGTATTGTTATATCTGTATGACAGTTAAAATACGCTTTTGAGGTATCCTCTTTTCTCAAGATGGAAACGGAGTTGTCTCTCGCAATTATCTCCTTGCCGTCCGGGTTGAATACCGCTGTATCCTCCGCTCTCGAGTAGCAGGTGTCTCCAACCGCAAAATGCGGTCCGGTCTTCTCAGCAATCAGGATCGGATATTTATCCTGTATATCATAATCTCTTCCGACCTTGTATGCGGTCGTGTTTGTTCCTATCGCAAACTCGCCTATCGGAAGTGTCTCATGCTGCATGAGCACATTGTTATATACATAATCTTTGTTTTCTTCTTCGTTGTCGAAGTTTTTGCAAGTGTAAGAAACTATTTTTCCATCCTCGAAATCTATATCGAGATCGAGGTACATAAGTCCGTTCAGATAAACTTTCGAAACATTGAGTTTTCCCTTTGTTCCCTCAAGCACCGGCGATGTAAAAACCTCTCCTACAGGGATATTTACATCCGCAACACAATTTTCAAATGCACTCTCCTTGTCAGGGTTTTTAAGAGGATGTATCTGCACATACATATCCGTGCGGTTAGCTCCCTTTCCTGTGACGTGTACCGTCTTTGCCTTGTCGAGCACATCTATCAGTTTCTGATGCATATCCTGATACAGTCTGTAATCGAGTGTGTTTATCTTGACTGTCTCCTTGAATATCTCCTCGAATTTGTCTCCGATTGCAGGCACCGGGTAAGATATTATCGTGAAGCTTCTCTCATCTCCCGGGATATATCTGTTTGTTATCTCACCAAGTCTGTTTGCCGAATATACATTGACATCATTTTGCTTGCTGTCGTATTTTAAAGCATCCGGATTTGCAACCGGTTCAAACGGAACTTCCCCGAATATCTCCATGACAGCCGGTCCGGCATGTTTTTTTGACTTTTCTTTGTATTCCTCGTATGCGGACTGCATAGCCTCTATACGTCTCTCGGCAAAAGCTTTGTCGAGATAATATGCCCTGTCATATCTGTGATCAAACTCATACTGTTTGTTGACAGAGCTGGTATAAACTCCTCTCTTGCCTCCGTTTCCTCTGTTGAACGAAGCCACCGGATTTCTGAACATTGTTGACTTTAAGCCAAGCTTTTCGAAGTTGGTTACAACTTTTCTTATGATTCTCTCAAAGCCTATAGGAAACTCCACCGCAACGGTTTCTTTTTTTCCGAGGTCTTTTCCTATATGTTCATAACCGATTCGAAATCCCTCCGTCATGGTATCCGCCATCGACTGAATATCCGACTCGTCAAGAGAATTCAAAAACTCTGAAATCTTTATCTCGTTGTCGGATATATACTCGCCATAACTGTAAAGGTATTTGGAATCGGAGAGATCTGAATCCATCACGATTCCACTCAAAAAATCATAATCGCTGTCGACCATATCCCTGACACGGTCTTTCGCAAATACCTCGCTGTAATCATGGAAAAACCAATAGATTATATCTTTTATCTCCTTGGAAGCGACTTCCTCGTCTGACTCAAAACAGGTCTCTATCTCGACGAAAAGTTCCATCCACAAGGTCATATTCATCTTTCTGCCCTCGAATGCAAATACAGGCACAGCTTGAAGTTCTGCGGTAAGCAATGTAAATGCCTTATAGTAGTCTTCCTTAAAATACTCCTTTGCGTAGGTCGGATTCAGATAGCTCTTGTCGTAGGTGTCGACCTGCTGCATGTAATATATTTTCTCGTTGTCCTTTTTGAGTTCTTCCTTGCTTTTTTTGAGGAGAGTTCCCTCTTCCTCCTGTCTCAAAAGGTCCGCTGAAAACATCAGATATTCAGCCATAGTCTTAAAATACTCGGCATATCTTTTCGCTTTCCTCTCACCGTTTGCTATCTCTGCTATGCTCTCCACGATGAGCTCATAACGCTCCGATATATTTTCATTGTCCTCTTTAAAAATCTCTTTATATAACATCTCTAATTTTTACTCCGTCATTTAGGTTTTACATTTGAATTCCGCCAAGCACAAGCATGCCGCCCCAACAGATTATCGTTATCACGGCGATCACTATACCTACTGTCGGCAACGTGTTGAAAGTCGTCTCCTCATGAAGCGCCGATATACCTATAAAAAGCGCCATCACAGACAAAATAAGCGATGCAAGTCCTGTTATCCCAAGCTGTACACCCACATTTCCGGCTGAAATGTATGCCATGACCAAAACAGCAACAAGGGTGCCCAATGATATGCAATCCAATATGCATGCCATGAGCCCCTTAACCGAGTGTTTTTTGTTTGTAAATTTGTTTGTTCGTCTGTTCTTTTTCTTCATTTCGACTGTTATTTTACACCGTACTGATCATAGTACTTATCTATAGCCGCCTTGATCGTGTCATCTATGACAACTCTGCCACCGCACTCTCTGTTGTAGAGATGTGAAACGACATCATCCATTGTAACTATTGCCCTGGCATCAAAACCATACTTTTCTTTTATCTCGTCAAGAGCTGATTTCTCTCCTCCGAGTCCAACTTCCATACGATTTAATGAGACCATGAGTCCGACTATCTCAACGTCAGCTGCTCCTCTTACCTTAGGTACTGTCTCCTCCATTGATTTTCCGGAAGTTGTAACATCCTCTATCATAACAACACGGTCTCCGTCCTTTGGTTTGCTTCCCAAAAAGCTTCCCTTGTCCGCACCGTGATCCTTCTCTTCTTTTCTGTCAGAGCAATAGCGAACCTCTTTTTTGTAAAGGTTGTAATAAGCCACTGCCGTGACTACGCTTATCGGAATTCCCTTGTAGGCCGGTCCGAAAAGCAAATCAAAATCATCCCCGTAATTGTCGTGAATTGCCTTCGCATAGTATTCACCAAGTCTCATGAGCTGTGAACCGGTCACATAAGCTCCTGCGTTCATAAAAAACGGTGACTTACGACCACTCTTCAATGTGAAGTCCCCAAATTTCAACACATCACTCTCCACCATGAACTCGATAAACTCCTGCTTGTAAGCTTCCATTTTGATTCTCCTTATCTAACATATTTGCATATACCGTAAAAGTATATCATCAGAAACCCAATAATTCAACAAAAGTATACTGTCACATACACCTTTAACACTCAAAAAAATCCCCCGTCTCACCTATGTGAAACAGGGGAATATTTCTCCAACTATTTTAAGAATCCGTTTATAATCTGCTCCTCGGCTTCCTGCTCTGTGAGGCCTAAAGTCATGAGCTTTATAATCTGATCTCCGGCTATCTTTCCGATTGCTGCTTCGTGTACCAAAGCTGCATCGACATCATTTGCTTCAAGTCCCGGAACTGCAAGTATTCTTCCGTTGTCCATTATAATGGAATCGCACTCGGTATGTCCCGAACATGCGGCATTTCCCAAAAGTTTTGCATCAAACTTCTGATAAGAGTTGTCCCTTGCAACCGATCTTGAGACAACATCGGCACTTGAGCCTTCTCCGTTCAGATCTACCTCATATATACTTATAGCATTCTGATCTCCGTGAGTCATGAGACGCTCTCTTATGACAAGTCTTGCACCCTCGGCAAGCTCTGCCTTTGTTGTGCGGGTAGTATCATCCACACCCTTGATCTGAACCATCTCCATCTCACAAGAAGAGTCTTCCTCCATATATACTTCCGTTCCAGGATTTAAGATTCTCTTTCCTTTTCCGTCTCCGGATCCGTAATGCTTCTCAACATATCTCACCTTTGCACCTTTTCCGATGTAAAAACGGTGAATTCCGTCATGCTCCGAATCCTGGTTTCCGCAGTTGTCAATTCCACATCCTGCAACGATAAAGACATCAGCTCCCTCGCCTATGTAAAAATCGTTGTAAACAACTTCTTTTATTCCGCTCTCCGAGAGCACTACAGGGATATGAACACTCTCGTTCTTTGTGTTCGGCTTGATTTTTATCGTGAGGCCCTGTCCGTCTTCCCTTGGAATAATCTCAATATTTTCAGTGGAAGCCCTTCCCACCGACTGACTGTTTGAACGAATATTATATGCTCCTTCCGGAACCTTGTGCAGGTCAGCGACCTCTCTCAACAGTCTCTTCTGTATTTCATCAAGTTCTACCATAATCCTGCCCCTTCCTATTTACGAATCACCGGGTTTCCGCTCATTGTACATTCAGGTACAGCAGCGGTAGTTCCCATAAGTCCCGGGAGGACCTCTTCCTTGCTTCCGCTTGCTATCAATTCTCCGTTCTGTACTACTATGATCTCATCTGCGATATTAAGGATTCTCTCCTGATGGGAAATGATAAGTATTGAGCTTCCGTTAATCTTTTCTCTCATGCCCTGGAAGACCTGAATAAGATTCTGGAAGCTCCAGAGATCGATACCTGCCTCCGGCTCGTCAAAAACGGAAAGTCTCGATGCCTTTGCGAGCACGGTTGCTATCTCAATACGCTTGAGCTCTCCTCCGGAAAGTGAGCCATTCACCTCTCTGTCGATATAATCTCTTGCACAAAGTCCTACTGCGCCGAGATAATCGCAAGCCTCAGCAACGGAGATTTTCTCTCCCTTTGCGAGTCTTATGAGGTCAAGCACCTGTATTCCCTTGAATTTTACAGGCTGCTGAAATGCGAAGCCTATTCCTTTTTTTGCTCTGTCTGTTATTGACAGATCGGTAATATCCTCCCCATCGAGTAAAATCTTTCCCGATGAAGGTTTCTCTATTCCCGCAATGAGTCTTGCGAGTGTTGATTTTCCTCCTCCGTTCGGTCCGGTGATAACTATCATTTTATCATCCGGAATAACGAGGCTGACATCACGGATAATCTCCTTATCCTGTCCCTCGCTGTCCACATTGAAGGAAATGTTCTTTAATTCTAACATCCTAAAACCCCTTTCTTTCATAACTGCATGGGTTAAAAATTTGTCATTCTGGTTTCATTTTATATCAAAATACCGCAAATATGGTGTTTTTTTACGCGTGCAAGGACTTTCGCCCCTCTTATCAAGATATTGTATCAATGGTACCAATTTTCGCAATAAGTTGTTGTTGAGTTTTTTTCAATCAGGTGGTACGATAGTACCAGAAGCAAGATAAATATTTTCATTTCTCTCAAACCTAATAAATAACAAAAATGACAAGTCCGATTCTCCCGGGCTTGTCGTTTTGTTTGCTTATTTTTCCAGGTACTCTATCTGAGTCATAAGTTCCTTCGGAACACTCATATTCTCGCGCTCCAATTTGTTAAGCAAATTCATCATTGGCTTGAGCTGTCCCTGCACCTGCTTACTGTATCTGTTCAAAAGATCCGTGTACTGAGGGTTCTCCCTCGCCTTGTCGCGTATCTCTCTCTTAAACGGGCAGAATGTAAACAATATCTCTCTCGCAACTTTGTTTAATCTAGGAGAATTGTTCGACTCATATTTTATGTAAGCCATATAATCCGAGATGAAAACATTCTTGAAATTGTTACCGTATTTTTTGAGCTCAGTCTTTACCTTTTCTTTATTGTCTGTCGTGAGAGCGGAATTCTTCTTGTAAAACTGGAGGTAATCACAGTACAGAGATGTGAGTGAAGGATCCCTCACATCGTTCCAGTGAACACCCTGTTCCGTCTTGCACATCTCCCATCTGAACTCGGCGAATAGTCTTAACATACAATCGTCCGTATTCTCAACATTGAAGATTGAGCAAAGCATACGGGCCTTTGTTGTTCTTCTTTTTCCCTCTATCTCCTGCCATAGACAGGTTCTGCTTCCGATATTTGGAAGTAATATCATGTAAGGAGTGATATCCTCCGCATATCTGAGCTGAGGCACTCCGATTTTCGGATTCGAGTAGAGCGACTGTCTGCAGAACACACCGAAATCGATATTTCTTATATTCTCGTAATATTCATTCACCTTTTGAGTCGTTATATATGAGGCATCCAAAGGTCTTACGATATTTTCCTCATCAAAAACAGGGACAAATGTAGTTACCCTTCCAAAGGTCATCCTGTTTCCGAGTATAAAAAGATTCTTAATCTCAAATTCAAGCCTGCAATCGGGATCGTTTATCATATTATCTGCGGCATCCTGACTTATGTCTCCCGCATTTCTCTGTTCTCTTATGTAAGTAGGCCAGTCCTGATCGAACTCATTTATGGAAGGGTCGGCCTCCATCGCATAAATTTTGTGAAGCCACTCATAGATTGTGAGCACATTTCCATCCGGGTCCGGCACATAAGATTTTGCCATGTTATAGAGTGTGAAAGTATTTTTCTCTCCGGCAAGTTCTTCGTCGACAAATCCGAACATAAAAAACATTTTAAGCTCTATCGGGTAATCTTCGGTAAGCGCCGCTTTTTTGAAGGCACTCGTATATACCTCATAGAAAGAATTCGCCAGATTTCTCCTCAAAATTCTCGAGTCATCCGAAGAATCATAACGATTTTTGTTCTTCTTGAAGGCATTTATCTGCTCTTCAAACTTCATCGCAACCTCTGAATCGACTTCCGAATATGAAAGTATGACTGAAATTGCATTCTTTATAGGGCAGACGGAAAGATCAGCATCAGATGATCCATTTGTCGTCCCTTCTATTTTTGCACGTATTCGATTTATAGTGACTGCGAAATCCGCTGTCGCCATTTTGAAATCTTTTCTATAGGCATCGAGATCTTCAAAAACCTCAAGCAGTTTATACTGCGTAGCCTGTGAGAGCATGATCACGCCGGTACATATCTCCGGTGATATGGTATAAAAAGACTTCTTCAAACTGCTCTCGTTCTCTTTAATGCTTCGAATAAAAGAGTGCTTCCAGCTGAAGGCATCACTCTTTCTCTCCGGCGGTGTCAAAACAGCTATGTTGTCATAAGTCTTAGGCGCCTCGCCGGCCTTTATGCAAAGTGTGTTGTACTCGGCATAATCCGATTTTATCCGATTGTATTCTTCTTCAAGACTACTGTGCAGATTGACATATGCGTCATAGAGAGCAAGTGTTATATTTATCGTCTGTGACGCGAGAACAGGGGCAATCTTTGGGTTTGATGTAATTACATTTGGTATATCCTTATCAGATTCGTATGCATAAGAATAGACGCTGCACTCTTCGAGCGCCTCGTAAGTGAAAACATATTTTTGTTTTGGTGTCTCCGCTATTCCTATAATACTTCCGGTGCCAAGTTCAGCCTCTATATCGGTTCCCTTTAAGCACATTTTTCCCTTTAGGACAACCTCTATAGAGCTGACCGGAGTATCACCGGCCTTGTGAAGTATATCGCCTTTCTGTAATGATATTATACCCATACTTTCACCATTTTCATTTGTTTGTAATGTCTTTTCAACCAGACTAAACTTCTCTTACTATCATAGCCTCTCTGTCAGCTCCGGTTCCGATAAACTTAACCGGTATTCCTATATAATCCTCGATAAATCTGATATAATCCTTGGCCTTCTCCGGGAGTTCCTCGAACTTCTGAATTCCCTCGATATCGCCGAAATCTCCGTCAAGCTCCTTATATACAGGCTTTGCCGAAGAGAGAAATTTCATGTTTGTTGAGAAATCCTCTGTCACTTCACCGTTTACATCATAGGCTGTACATACCTTTATCTTGTCGAATTTTCCTATTGTATCAAGATGATTTACGCAGAGTGCTGTGAGTCCGTTGACTCTCTTCGCATATTTTAAAGCCACAAGATCGAGCCATCCGCATCTTCTCGGTCTTCCGGTTGTTGTTCCGTACTCGTGTCCGAGCTCTCTTATTCTGTCACCGGTCTCATCGAAAAGCTCTGTCACATAAGGACCCTCTCCGACACGGCTTGAGTATGCTTTTATAATTCCATACACATTTCCGATCTCATTTGCGCTTAAGCCCGTTCCTGTAAGAATTCCTCCTATTGTAGGATTTGATGATGTAACAAACGGATATGAACCGAAGTCGATGTCAAGAAGTGTTGCCTGAGCTCCCTCAACCAAAACTTTCTGTCCGTTTTCAACTGCCTTGTGGACAAGTGTCACGGAATCGCATACATAGCGCTTGAGTTCTTTGGCATATTTGCTGTATGTCTCATATACTTCCTCAAATTTGAGGATAGAATCGTAATCCGTCTCAGGATCGTAAAATTTTAAGAGTGCAAGTCTCGATGCGACAAGCTCCTCAAGTTTTTCTTTAAAATCGTCTGCGTAGAGATCTTCAACTCTGAGTCCGCATCTCTCATACTTGTCACAGTAAGCCGGTCCGATTCCCTTTCCGGTGGTACCGATTTTTGATTTTCTGGCTTTCTCCAAAGCCACATCAAGCAATCTGTGATATGGGAAAATAACCTGTGTCTTGTCGGAAATCTTTAAGTATTTGTCAACGTCAAATCCGTGTTCTTTAAGATTGTTTATCTCTGTGAGCAGCACCTCCGGATTCATAACAACTCCGTTTCCTATAACTCCCACCGTATGTCCCGAGAGAAGTCCCGACGGAATAAGGTGCATAGCGTATTTCACACCGTCAACTTTTATTGTATGTCCGGCATTGTCTCCCCCTGTGGCGCGGATAGCAACATCTGCACTGGTTGCAAGATAATCGATTACTTTTCCTTTTCCTTCATCGCCATAAAAACAGCCGATAACAACATCTACCTTTGACATTTTATGTCTCCTTTTTGTGCTATAAAGATTATATTTTGTGAGTGCAAGACTTATTATCAATGATTATTAAGCCTATTACTCCTCATTACCATTTCATAAGTATATCCTTAACGTTTGTCAAAATCAAGAGTACCCAAAGTCCTGTTCTTATAGTAAAATAGCCTTTGTCGTATTGGGGTGATTATTATGTCTGAAATTCAAAATGAAACAAAACAAAAAAGTACCGTCATGGATATGACAGACGGTTCTATCGTAAAACATCTTATTTCTTTCGCCGTTCCGCTGATGATCGGCAACATTTTTCAACTGCTTTACAATACCATAGACAGTATAGTAGTAGGGCATTTCGTGGGCAAAGAAGCCCTTGCCGCAGTGGGTTCCACCGGAACTATCATAAATGTTCTGGTCATGTTTTTTAACGGAATTTCCATAGGTGCCGGTGTTGTTATAAGCCGTTATTTCGGGGCAAAAGACAACAAAAATCTTCACACTTCCGTGGAGACAACAATGGCAATGACCTTCATCTTCAGTGTGATTTTTACACTGATCGGAGTTCTCGGTGTAAAGCCTATGCTTCATTTTATGTCCACACCGGAGGATGTTTTTGATGCGGCAACGATCTATCTTAGAATATATTTTGCCGGAATATCAGGCCTTTTGATCTACAACATGGGAAGCGGAATTCTTAGGGCCGTGGGCGATACAAAACGTCCTCTCATGTTTTTGATTCTCTGCAGTGTTTTAAATACCATACTAGATCTCGTGTTTGTAATATTCTTTAAAATGGGAATCTCGGGCGTGGGATATGCAACAATTATCTCACAGTTTATATCCGCTTTTCTGATTCTTGTTTTACTCACAAAGACTGATGACATCTACAAACTGGTCTGGAAGGATCTGAGTCTCAACATGAAGATTTTCAAGCAGATCCTTGACGTCGGACTTCCGACTGCAATCCAGTCCATGATAACCTCGTTCTCGAATGTTTTTGTCCAGTCCTATGTAAATGTGTTTGGCTCAAGCATCATGGCTGCCTGGAGTTGTCTTAACAGGGTAGAGCAATATATCTTCTTCCCTATCCAGAGCATGAGCTCCGCCGCGACAACTTTCGTGAGCCAGAACATAGGAGCCGGAAAGCCGAAGCGCGCGGACAAGGGAACCTGGGTATCGATAGGTCTCATTGTTGGATTGACAGTTATAACAGCAACAGTTGCATTTATCTTCGCAGAGCCTGCAACTGCAGTATTCACCTCCGACAGTGAGGTAATATACTACGGAGCGCTCTTCACAAGACTAAGCGCGTACTTCCTTATATTGAACAGTATAAACCATACACTCGCCGGAGCACTTCGAGGACGCGGAAACTCCAAGGCACCTATGGTTATAATGCTCATAGCCTTCGTGGCCATAAGGCAGATCTACCTCTACATCGGAACCATGCTTGTCGACTCTGTATATATTGTCGGTCTCGCATATCCGGTCGGCTGGACAAGCTGCTGTATAATAGAGCTGCTCTATTACAAAATAAAAATTATGAATCCGAACAAAGAAAATGCTTCATAGGAAAGGACACCTCATGTCGGAGAAATCCAAAGGTTACATATACATACTTCTTTCCGCCGTGTGTTTCTCACTCGGCGGAATACTCATAAAACTGAACTCATGGTCGGGAATATCAATAAGCGGAGCAAGATGCCTCTTCTCATTTTTAGTGATGCTTATCTACCTCAAGGCCATAAACCACAAGATAGTATTCAACAAGCAGGTGCTTTTGGGCGCCGTTGTAAACGCCGGAATGTCGACTGTCTTTGTGATAGCAAACAAGCTCACCGCTGCAGCAAACGTCATCATACTTCAGTTTACAATGCCGATTTATATCGTTCTCTTTCTTTGGATATTCTGGAAACAGAAACCAAAAAAAGAAGCTGTGCTAACCTGTATCGCCGCTTTTATAGGTATCTTATTCTTCTTTTGTGAGAGTATATCCGCCGGCGGAATGCTTGGAAATATCCTTGCAATTGTTTCCGGCATACTTTATGCGATAGTATTTTTGATAAAAAAAATACCGGGATCTGATTTTGAATCCTCGGCACTTTTTTCATTTTTATTGAGTTTTGTGATAGCGCTTCCGTTCATAGCCAATGAGACCGACTACTCCTGTGTGAACATTGTAACCATCATACTTTTAGGTGTTGTTCAGATAGGTCTCGCATACATTTTCTTAGGACTCGGACTCGATTACGTACCTCCGGTCGGAGCAGCGCTTTTGTCCATGATAGAGCCGGTTTTAAATCCGGTTATAGTTGCAATTTTTTACGGCGAGACCATCGGTACTATGGGTCTCATCGGAGCTCTTATCGTCATCGCCTCCGGAACCGTGTACAACGTGATCACCGCCGTAAATGAAAAAAACATATAACTGAGCTAAACGCTCTATTTCATGGTCTATATTCTGAGCATAAGCTCACGGTCAATCTCTTTATGATTCTTAAAATATGCTCTCGGAACCCTCTTGCTTACAGCGCAGGTGAGCTCATAAGGAATCGTCTGTGCAAGCTCGGCCAGATCCTCTATCGGGTTCTTTCTTCCGTATATCTCGACCTCGCTTCCAACATCAACGGAAGGCATATCGGTTATGTCTATCATGCACATATCCATACAGATCTTGCCTCTCTGCTTTGCAGGTCCCTCTTTTGTGACAAGAGAGCACTTGTTTGAGAGACTTCTGAAAAATCCGTCAGCATACCCGCAAGGAAGCACACCTATTCTCGTGGTCTTTTCTGTCTTGAATATTCCGCCATAGCTGATAGCTGTTCCTTTTGGATATACTTTTATGGTGCTTATAGTTGTCTTAAAACTCATAACCGGTTCAAGTCCCATCTTTTTTGCGAACTCTCCGTAGCCGTACAAGAGCAATCCCGGTCTCACCATATCCATGAAGTATTCTTTCGGATAGCAGGCTACCGCTCCGGTGTTCGCGCAGTGCTTCAATCTGAATTTTCTGCCCAGTTTCTCCTCGACTTTATTTATCACATCATTAAATAGTTCAAACTGTTTTTTAGTATAATTCTCACATTCCTCGCCCGGCTCGTCCGATACCGCAAAATGTGTAAAGATTCCTTCCGCATCAAGCCCCGGCATATTGCAGGCTTCCACTATTCCATCCACGCCGGTAAAAAAATTGTCACCGCTGCAGAGGTATCCAAGTCTCGACATTCCGGTGTCGACTTTTATATGAACCTTTAAAGTCCCCCCGAGTCTTTTTGCCTCCTCGCTGTATTCAATCGCCTTTGCCTTGCAGGTGACCGCCTGTGTTATGTCAAATTCTATAAGCCTGTCGACCTGTTCCTTCGGTGTGTGTCCTAGAATGAGTATCGGCAGTTTCACCTCGTTCAATCTTAGTTCGAGCGCCTCGTCTATACTGCTTACAGCAAGATAGTCAGCTCCGAGTTTCTCCAAGAGTTTACTCACCTGAATGGCGCCGTGTCCGTATGCATCAGCCTTCACAACACCGAGAAATTTCACGTTCTCTCCGATGTGTTTTCTTATTCTTCTGTAATTGTTTTCAAGTGCGTCAAGGTCGACTTCGGCCCACGTTCTCCTAAGTGTCGATTCCAAAACAATCGCTCCTTTTTTTATATATTTGGTGAATATCACCACAGATATCCGCAGCTTTTACACTTGAATGTCATAGGCTTTTTATTCTTAAAAAGTCCTTTCTTCTGTGGTGCATTCTCGATATCCTCCGAGTTGCACTGCGGACATTTTATCTTTTCTCTCGTAAAGGTCGGAAGCTTGTTCATCTCTTTATATTCTTCCATATGACGCTCTACGTTCTGTGCCATGAGCTCTTTTGTATCGTCATTTGCATGAAGTTTTTCCATTTCAAGAACCTCATCAAACTTTATATTTCCCTCATAGCTTTTGGTCGTCTGAAGATAATCGAAAAGCTTTCCAATTTCACCTGTCGCATCCTGCTTTTTGCCGTACCTTTTGTACAGTTCCACGATCGGATACCAGAACATCTTTCCGTACTTGTTGTCTGATTTTTTTTCCTCATCAAGTGAGGTCGTTGTCGCAAACTCATATATCCCCGAAGCCAGCGTGTTCGCGGTCTCAAATGAGATTGTATCCCAGTCGACAAGTGTGAAAAACAGATGCACCGTCAGTGAATTGCTGTGGAGAAAACCGTCTTTTAAAAGCGCAAAGACAGTGAGTGCTATCTTGTCCTCAGACATGATTTTTTCCTCACTCGCACAGTTTTCTTCTTTTTTTCTGATCTCTTCTACTATTGTCTCAACAGACGGAAATATTGCCCCCAAGTTTCCGCCCCTAGCTGTCGGATTCATCAGAAAGGCGTTCATCTTTATAGAAATCGCCGAAAAGAGAACGTCAGAATCCGTAATCTTTTTCTTACCCTCCATATTCAAATCCTTCTCCATATTTTATTCCCCTACTGTCTATAATATACATCTTAAATAACTAAATCAAAGAATTTTTAAGGTTCCCTTTTTAAGCCTGTATATATGAATAATCTCAAATATCGCATCCATGAGATAGAACGATCCGAGACTTATCGTAAACCATGTAAGTCCAACATCCGGCGCTATCGTTATAAACCCTCCGTATAGGAATGTCAACGCTGCCTCTATCATATATCTGTACCTGCAGAGCTTGTCCTTTGTCTCCTTCATTTTTATGACATACTGATAGCAGTTTGCCAGGAAAAATATTCCAAACATAATACTGGAAAGAATAAATAACGCGTCATCTTTCACTATGAGGATAGTATATGCAACAAGAAAAGTTATGCTTATGGTGACCCGGATTTTTTCTTTATTAAGATCCCAATTCGATTTTTTCAGGTGAATCATTGTTGATATGACCTGAAAGACAACTACAACAAATACTCCTATGGCAAAAACCGTCTCTATAAAGTTGTCCGGCACGGCATAGCAGCATATCGCTATAAGAAAACTTATCGCTATTCTAAGAACTCCCATTTTGTCCTTATTGTCTTCTATAAGCTTTGCGGCACGTGTGTTTTTTACATCGGTTACAATATTGTCTTTCACGCTCTTTAAAGGATTCAACCCTTCCTCGTTGTCTCCTATGACAGTTATAAGCAGGTTTTCAAACGCAAAAGGCCCCTCCTTCATAAACTCATCCACTGTGACAGCTCCGTTCTTTGCCATGGTATCAAAAATCGAATTGACAAAAGCCTGTCTGTCGTTGAGATCGTCCATCTTCTCTATAAATTTATCGAAGAGCAATACAGTATCCCGGAGTGATCTTCACGCATTTCGAATCAATCTTTTTTATAAGGTCTCTGTCCATCCTACTATCGTGTCATCCGTTCCCCTGAATACGGCAACAGCCCTTTTGTCATCTATTCTAAAGGTCATTGCCGCGAACTGCTTGTTCTCCTCAATGCTTGTGTCATCAACATATTCTTCAATACGAATATCTTTAAATCGTCTTGACTTTGCACAGGCGCAAAGCAGACCGGCTCCGTCCTTCTCACCGTTTAGGATTTTGAATCTCGCCTTGTCTCCAAGTTTTTCCCAAACATTTTCGATTGTCACGGATTCCTCTGAAGAAAACACACTTGTCATATCCAGATAACTGAGATAACACATTCCCCTTTTTTGCTTTTTCCTATTCTATAACAAATGGCTCTCTCCGTAAACTTTGCCGATAAAAAAAAGGGACTAATGTCCATTGACATTTAGTCCCTCTTTAACCCCAATATTCACCTGTGCCGATTCACTCTTGATCATTTATTATGATTTTCATAGCCTCTTCTCTGTGCTCATCAATAAACTTGTAAGCATCGAGATACTTGTCAAAGGAAAAACTCTTTGTCACAAGCGGTTCAAGCACGACCTTTCCTTCATTCACCAGACTGATCGCATCCACATAATCCTCATGTCTGTACATCATAGTGCTCTTTATATCGAGCTCATGGTCGTTTGCAACAGCAAGATCTATCTCTGCCATGCCCGCAAATACTGCCACAAGAACTATGACACTTCCCTTTCTGGCATATTTTATGGCCTGTCCCATCGTTGTATTGTTTCCGGCGCAGTCATAGATTACATCCGCCTTGTCCGGGCCAAACCACTCGATCATGGCATCTCCAAAATCCTTATCCTTGGTATTTATGCAATAATCAACCCCACATTTCTTTGCTATGTCGAGTCTGAGCTTGCTTATATCTGTTATCATAACCTCTGCTGCGCCCATTCCTTTAGCAGTCTGAGCAACAAGATTTCCGATAGGTCCGGCTCCCAAAACCACAACTTTGAGTCCTGTCACATCACCCATCTGCTTTACTGCATGTACGGCAACCGCAAGAGGCTCAATCATTGCACCGTGGACAAAAGACATATCATCCGGCAGTTCGGTAACCTTCGACTCATCTACGACAAAATACTCCGAAGCCATACCAGTCGACTGAAATCCCATGACTTTGAGTTCCTCACAGAGATTGTATTTTCCGTGTCTGCACGGATAGCATTTTCCACAGTAGATCTGCGGTTCAACAGTAACCTTCTGTCCGACATGAAGCCTGTTTGAAACCTCGCTTCCAAGCTCTGTTATCTCACCTGAAACCTCATGTCCCTGTGTGACGGGATATTTTGTAAAAGGATGTTTTCCGTGGTAAACATGTATGTCCGATCCACACACGCCTATGTTCATCATCTTTATTTTTACCTGATTCGGTTTAACCTCAGGGACTTCCACTTCGTTAAAAATAATCTCACCCGGATTGATCATGACTTGCTGTTTCATTTTCATTAAAAATACCTCCCGCAAAACTTACATAAAGTGTTTTATAAAAGTTTGTGAGTAAAAAATAACACCTCCGTGTGGAGGTGTCAACATATTTTTTTACAATTCATATATAAACTTTTCAAGGAAGTGTGAAGCCACACCGGTAGCGGATGCTTCAGCCTTGTGAACCCCTGCATGTAAAAAAGAAATATCCGAGTCAAAGGTGCTTATTTTGAGTATTTTTTCTCCAAGCTTTTCCAGGTAATCTTCAATATAATATCCGACATATCCGCCGATTATTATCTCCGCATCAAAGATTGTTCTTAGATTCACTATCAAAAGAGCAAGCTCATCAAGGTATTGATCCCATATTTTGATACAGCCTTCATCCTTTTTTGCAAGAGCTTCCATAAACTCTTCGAGAGTCATATCCTCACTCGTCTTGAGATTCAGCGCACTCAGATATGAATCCGCACATCCCTTTTTTCCGCAGTAACATTTCCTCCCGCCCGGATGAAGTGTAACATGCCCCACCTCACCTGCCTTCATAGCCATGCCGCGATATATCTTTTTATCAATATATATTGCGCCTCCGACGGTATTGCTAAGTGATATATATATAGTGTCATTTCTGCTGATTATTTTTTCGGCCATCATGGCGGCATTGGCGTCATTTTCAAAATACACCTCTCCGTCAAGAATCTCTTCAAACGCTTTCAAGTCCAGATTCGCAACGTCCAGAGTGTGCGATTTTACGAGCAGTTTCTTCTCGTTGTCGACTATTCCCGCTATCGAGACGCCCGTGCCCAGTATTTTTGCAGCGTCTATTTTAGACTCGGCTACAAAAAGCTTTATCTCCTCCTTCACTTTTCTGTAATAGTTTTCGGTAGGCTCAAATGCGATGCGCTTTCTGACATTTTTTACAACCTGTCCCCTCATATCGACGATGACAATACTTATGTGTCTGGCAGTTATGTCCAATCCCAGAGCATATCTGTAGTCCGCGCATATAATGATACTCTTTGCTTTTCTTCCTCCCGTGGACTCAAACTCCCCGGACTCCTTAGCTATACCCATGTCGAGAAGTGTCTTATAAATCTGCAGCACTGTCGGCATACTCAACTTCAGATCCTGAGCTGTCTTTGTCTTGGAGGTCTCGCCCTCCTCCGTTATATACTGCACTACCCTAGAAAGATTCCCCTGTGTCATAACTCCCCTTTTCCTGTCTTCTTTATCCAGTCCTTCTCCCAAACTATCCTCACATTCAATATCTCTATCTGCTGGTCGATAAGCCTCTCTAAAGTCATCGCGTTGTCTGTCATCTTTTTCATGGTCTCCACCGACTCATACATTTTGACATATTGAGATATCTTGTTTTTGTATTCATTTTTCAAAATCGGAGAAAACCCGCCTTCTCCGATAATATTCTCCGCTTTTTTATGGATATCCTCAACCTGTAAAATCAGATTGTTAAGTACTCCGGTTTTCATGTCTTGCTATTCCTCTCATAAACGTCAAGGTTAGAATAACACATACTTTTCCATTGAACAAATATCAAGAATAAAATCCATTCAAACACTTTCATCAATAGAATTTTCACAATCATTTGATTGAAAATAATCCACATTTTTGTTTTACTTTCAGATAAATCAAGTGTAAAATATTATGCGTCAATAAAATATATTTTGAGGGAGTAGGAGTAGATTATGAATTACAGAATTGAGGGAGACAACCTCCCGGTAGTAAAATGTGCACTCGAAGCAGGCGAGAGAATCCAGTGCGAAGCCGGAGCTATGGCATGGATGGACGACGGAATCCAGATGCAGACAGAGGCCGGCGGACTTGGAAAAATGTTCGGAAGAGCTTTCACCGGTGAGTCGATGTTTATGAACAACTATATTGCAAACAAGGCCGGTGAGATTGTTTTTGCATCTAAATTTCCGGGATCTATCAGAGCGCTAGAGATAACACCGGACAAATCTATTGTCGTGCAAAAAGGTGCCTATCTTGCAACCTTCGGAAATGTTTCTTCCGAGGTGGTTTTTCAAAAAAAGATAGCAGGAGGATTCTTCGGCGGTGAAGGTTTTCTCATGAGAAAGTTCAGCGGTGCAGGACTTATATTTTTGGAAATTGACGGTTCGGCACATGAGTACACGCTCGCTCCGGGTGAGAGAAAGATCATAGACACCGGCTATCTTGCTGCCATGGACGAGAGCTGTACCATGAACGTTGAGACGGTAAAAGGTGTCGCAAATGTCTTATTCGGAGGAGAAGGACTCTTCAATACCGTTGTAACCGGTCCCGGAAAAATCATCATTCAGAGCATGCCTATCGCAAATACAGCCGCAATGCTCCGCTCGTATATAGGAACCTCGAATTAGAAATGTAAAAAAATAAGACCTCGCGGCAAGTTTTGCTGCGAGGTCTTTTATGATCTCTTGATTATTTATTTTGAAAAGGAAGCTATAAGCTCATCTGTATAACAATTGACATATCTTACCTTTCCCAGATTCTTTATGAGTTCGAGTGTTGTATTTGCATTGTACTCAAAATCTGCTGTGTCACCTTCCGCTTCTTCAGAAACTTCAAGGTAGACAGTAAGTCCGTAAGGCTCTTCCTCCGACTGAATCTCTATATTCTTGTACGCATATCCTTTAGGATACTGCTGGTTGCTTGCTATGCCGACAACATTTGACGTGTCACCTACATAGTCTGTCTCAAATTCTGAGAGGTCATTCACCGTGAATCCTCCCGCATCCTTAAACATTACCGAGTCCATAATGATTACAGACAACACCAGCACGACAATCTTGATAATGCTACCTCTCATAATCACCTCTCCAAACCAACCATTTAAGAACCGATTACTTCGACCTATTTATAATCACATTATCATAATATCAGAAAATACTAAACACAAATCTAAAGAATTCTAAATACGCTTTATAAGCATATATTTTATGAGAGCGAAATCTTTTTTTTGCCGTCTTCCAGACCCATCTTCAAAAGTTCGGGCATCTGTTCATCGTACAGTGCATCAATTCTGTACTCGTACAACAATTTGCACAGATACTTCTCTCCCGAATCCTCGGTTTTGTCCTCCTTGGCGAGCGGTGCTATAAGATCAAAAAGGTCTTTCACTGCAATATATTCATCCACATCTATATTCCTGTAGCCTGCATACAGACCTGCCGCATAATAAAACTCATAATTTCCGGTCATAACCGACTTGTTCATCTTGCATTTTATCTGCACGCTTTGTGCCGCCAAAAGAGGTACCATTTTTCTCTTCCTTTTCTATTTGTTTACTTCATTTATAAATCGCATAAAGGCTTCTCTTCCGTCAGCAGAACATTTGTAAACACCTGCATCCCAGAGAACCTCTTCGAAGACTTTTCCAATCTCTTCCCTCAGAATATCGTCCACATTGCTCTCGTTTATATCCGCATGTTTTCTCTTTATCTCCAAAGCCCACTCGGCATGTGATGCGAGCGTCTCCGTAGCATAGAGGTCGCCGTTTTTTATAAGTGTATCTTTAAGCTCAGCCATCTCACCTTTAAGTCTGGCCGGAAGCACGGCAAGTCCCATAACTTCTATAAGACCGATGTTTTCCTTCTTTATGTGATGAAGCTTTGCATGGGGATGATACACTCCGAGCGGATGCTCTTCGGTAGTTATATTGTTTCTCAAAACCAGATCGAGTTCGAAGTCCTTACCTCTTCTTCTGGCAATCGGCGTGATTGTGTTGTGTAGCTCGTTGTCCGTCTCAGCAAAAACAAAAGCCTTCTCGTCAGTGTAGCCTCTCCAGGTCTTAAGTATCTTGTCCGCAAGTTCTATGAGACGTTCCTTGTCCGCTCCCGTTATTCGAATGACTGACATAGGCCATTTCACAATTCCGGCTTTAATGTCAGAAAAGCCTTTGAATACAATCTCTTTTTCTATCTGAGCCCTTTCCATTGCAAAGGTGTAATGCCCTCCCTGGAAATGATCGTGACTCAATATCGAACCTCCGACTATCGGAAGATCTGCATTCGATCCAACAAAATAATGAGGGAATTCGCTCACAAAATCAAGTAGTTTTCCAAAGGTGGCCCTCTCGATCTTCATAGGTACATGTTTCGAATTGAACACTATGCAGTGTTCATTATAATACACATACGGCGAATATTGGAAATACCAATCCGAATTTCTTATTGTAACCGGTATTATCCTGTGATTCTGTCTTGCAGGATGATTTAATCTTCCTGCATATCCCTCGTTCTCTGCACACAGTTGGCACTTAGGATAGGCATTCTGCTTCGCATTCTTTGCTGCAGCAATCGCCTTCGGGTCCTTTTCCGGCTTCGAGAGATTAATCGTTATGTCAAGCTTTCCGTATTTAGTATCGGTCTGCCATTTAAGATCCTTTTTAATTCGCTGCCTTCTGATATAATTGCTGTCGCAACTGAGTTTATAAAAATAATCGGTTGCCTCCATCGGAGAATTCTTGTAATGTCTGTAAAACTCTCTTCTAATTTCGCTTGGTCTTGCTACAAGACATCCCATAATCTTTGTGTCGAACAGATCTCTGTAGGTTACGGAATCCTCTGTCATAAGTCCGTTTTCATACGCGTAATCCAGCATCTCATCCAGTATTCCACTGAGCTTTTCTTCAGCCTCACTCTGTGTGAAATGAACCCCCTCATGAGCTTTCAAAACTTCATCTGAGATGTCGTCCACTGAAAAAAGCTCCATCAATTTGTTTATCGTATAGATTCTGTCCTCTGAATCCACAAGCCCCGTAGCTATACCATACTCCGTCAAATCAAGAATGTTGTCCAAAATCATGGCTTTTGTCTCCGTTCAAATATCTGTCTTAAATCTGTAAACTTCTTTTTTATGCAAGTTTCATAGGTCCGTCACCGATTTCAACCACATAGAAATCAGCTGCATATCCTATCTTTTTTAAGTATGCATCACCGACTTCCTTTATGAAGGTGTCAACTGCATCATCCTTTACAAGACTCACGGTACATCCACCGAATCCTGCACCTGTCATACGCGATCCTATAACCCCGTCTATCTTCCAGGCTTCCTCAACAAGCGTATCGAGTTCCACTCCGGTAACCTCATAATCATCGCGGAGGGATACATGTGATGCATTCATAAGT
>JAILHT010000048.1 GCA_024695665.1 Lachnospiraceae bacterium | reverse complement strand
CATGATTGACATAGGCTGTGAATCCTTGATACAGATTTCAAATCCTTTGAGATAAATCTCGCGGAGTGCTCTCTCATTTATTATAGAATCAACTCCCATTCTGTTGTCCTCGGAGTTGTTTGTAGCATAATGCTTGATTGTCGTTCCGGTTCCCGCTTTTCTCTGAACACCTATTGTCATTGCAGATGCTATGATTCCGGATACAACAGGATCCTCTGAGTAATACTCAAAGTTTCTTCCGCAGAGCGGATTTCTGTGGATGTTCATTCCAGGCGCAAGCCAGAGGGTTGTCTCAAACATGTTCATCTCATCTCCGATTATCTCTCCGACTTCTTTTATAAGCTCGGCATCAAAGGTCTGAGCGAGAAGTGTTCCAACAGGTATTGCAGTGCAGTACTGATAATATGTCTGATCACCGTCAGCTTCCTTGGTTCTTGAGAAGTATCCACCCTCAATAGAATCCATAAAGTCCTGTCTTACAACCTTTCCATCTTTTACATTGTACTTTCTGTTGAGACGAAGTCCGGCAGGTCCGTCTGTCAGTACTATGCTAGCAACCTTTAAACTCTCAGCTGCAAGAGTTGTCTCAGCTGCAGCTCCCGGAACTGTCTGTCCCGCTGCACCGACTACGCTTCCCTGACCCATCGAAGGTTCTCCTGTAGAGAGAGCTATGAGCTGGTCGAGAGTCATCTTGTTTACTATCTCTCCTGCCTCCCCCGGAAGTTCATCCGAAAGTGTCTGGTAACTTATCACATCTTTTACTATATCATTTGAAGCTATCTCAGCTTTAAGTAGCGAATCTGCCTCGCTTAGAGCCTTCTCATATCTTGCTTTAACTCTTGCCTGATCTGCTGTTATCTCTGTTAATGGCTGTTTTCTCTCACATATATGCTCAAGCTGAACCATGAGTGTATCTTTGTCGAGATTCAAGCTTCCGACTACCTTTGCACTGCAGAGAGAGCTTCCTGCCCAGATCACATATTTTCCGCCCTCAAGCACATAAGCCGCACTCTTCTCATCGAAGGATGCAAGCCCGTATACAGGGAAGGTTATCTTGAGAGTCTGGCTCTCACCCGGAGCAAGTTCTTTTGTCTTTGCGAAAGCTGTGAGTCTTCTGAACTCCTTGTCAAGCTTGTTCTGTGGAGCAGAAGCATATATCTGAACTACTTCTTTTCCCGAACGCTCAGATCCGGTATTCTTCACTTCTACAGTAACAGAGAGTGTAGGATTCTTTGTTCCCTTTCCGGAAACTGCCATATCCTTTGCGCACATCTCAAATGTTGTATATGAAAGTCCGAAACCGAACGCATATCTTACAGGGACTTCAAATGTATCAAAGTAACGATATCCGACATAGATTCCGTCAATGTATTCCTCCTTTGTGAGATCTCCGTTCATATGGCTGAAGGTCTTTGCTGAAGGATAATCCTCATAATGAAGCGGCCATGTATCTGTCATCTTTCCCGAAGGTGTGACATCTCCTGAGATAACATCGGCAAAAGCATTTCCGCCTTCCTGTCCTGCCTGGCAGAACTGTATGATTGCTCCGAGATTTGCAATCTCATCAGCAAATCCGAGGTCTACAAGTCCTCCCGAGTTTATTACGAGAAGCACATTCTTGTAGCTCTCCGAAACCTGCTTTAAGATAGCAAGCTCGTCATCAGTTATATAATAATCACCTTTTTCAGGTTTTCTGTCTGCGCCCTCACCTGCAACACGGCTGAGTACGAAGATACCGAGGTCAGCCCCGTCTTCTTTTGCCGATGCCACATCTATCGCATCTCCTGCAGGAGCCTCAAATGCGTGTTTTGAATATGCCTCGAAGAAATGCTTTCCGTCATCTACGTCCTTCCAGATGAGATCTCTCCATGCACTTCTCTTTGCGTCATATTCCTTCTCAAATTTTTCACACCACGCTTTGCTGGTAACCTCATATCCTGCATTCTCAAGTCCCTGAAGAATTGTCACGCAATCTCTCTCATTGACATCTCCGGATCCTGTTCCTCCCTTTATCGTCTTTACGGCACCCGAACCGTAAAGTCCAATTTTGCTTCCCTTTGCTATAGGAAGAACACCGTCATTTTTGAGGAGAACAATTCCGTCAGCTGCTGCTCTTCTCGCAACCGCTCTGTGTTTTGTCTCTCTCTCGGTAACCTCTGTTGTAGTCTGTCCCACAAAGCCACGTTTTCTGTAAGTTTTCATTTTTTACCTCCATATACTTCACATTGCAACTGTCCGAAGGGTAAACGAACGGACAATAGATATTATAAGTTTTATGAAGGTAAATTGATACGATTTTTATATTCTAAAAATATAACAATTCTATTTTTATAAGGTTTTTATCCTGTCTATTGCAGCAAGAGTATTCTCCCTGCTTCCGAAAGCTGTCAGTCTGAAGTATCCCTCGCCCTTCGGTCCGAATCCGACACCAGGTGTTCCCACTACATTTGCCTTCTTTAGAAGGTAATCAAAGAACTCCCAGCTTGTCATCTTATCCGGAGTCTTAAGCCATATGTACGGTGCGTTAACTCCACCGTAAACCTCATATCCACAATCCTTTAGTCCGTCGTAGATATATTTTGCATTTCCCATATAATATGCTATCTGCTCCATAACCTGGCGTCTTCCCTCTTTCGAGTAAACAGCCTCTCCGGCTCTCTGGATGATATAAGGTGCGCCGTTATATTTCGTTCCGTGTCTTCTCGCCCAGAGCGGCCACAACTTCTCGCCCTCTGTCTCAAGTTCTTTTGGAATTACGGTATATCCGAGCCTGAGTCCGGTAAAACCTGCCGTCTTCGAGAAAGATCTGAACTCAATCGCGCATTCCTTTGCGCCCTCGCACTCATAGATACTGTGCGGTATGTCATCCTCAGAAATATATGACTCATACGCAGCATCATAGAGGATTATTGAGTCGTTCTTGTTTGCATAATCTACCCATTCCTGCAATCTTGTCTTGTCTATCACTGCTCCCGTCGGGTTGTTCGGGAAGCAAAGATAGATGAGATCCGGCACCTCCTTCGGAAGTTCCGGGACAAATCCGTTGTCGGCTGTACAAGGAAGATATATCACTCCGTCGTATCTTCCGGTCTCTGCATCATAATCGCCTGTTCGTCCTGCCATGACATTCGAATCCACATATACAGGATATACCGGATCGCAGACTGCTATTGTATTGTTCATTCCAAAGATTTCCTGGATATTTCCACAGTCGCACTTTGCTCCGTCCGACACAAATATCTCGTCTGCGGATATGTCACAATTTCTGGACTTGTAATCAAAATCTGAAATTGCTTTTCTCAAAAATTCATATCCGAGATCCGGGGCATATCCTCTGAAAGATGCTTCTTCTCCCATCTCATTCACCGCTCCGTGGAGAGTGTCTATAATAGCAGGAGCTATCGGTCTTGTGACATCACCGATACCGAGACGGATGATATTCGCATCCGGATTTGCCTCCTTATAGTCGTTTACTTTTTTTCCGATTGCTGAAAAAAGATAGCTTCCCGGAAGTTTGAGATAGTTCTTGTTTATCTTTGCCATTTTTTTATCCTCACCATATTTCTTTTTTTGCGTCTACGACTGAAATAAAAAAGGCGTCTCGGAGTTCATTCTCCGAGACGCCTTTGTCTCTACAAATACGAAGTTTACAACTATTCTTTGGTTTTTGTCAACTGTCTAAAACGAATTCGCCGCTATTGAGCTTCTCCATAATCTCCTCGTAGGTCATCGGTTTTCCGTAGTAGAAGCCCTGCAGCCTTCCGCATCCGGCCTCCCTCAAGAACTCAACGGCCTCCTCGGTCTCAACACCTTCCGCCAAAGTTCTCATATTGAGACTGTCGGCAAGATTTATTATGCTACTGATAATTTTTCTCGCATTTGGATTTCCATGGAAATTCTTCAAAAATTCCATATCTATCTTCAACAAATCAAAATCAAAATCTTTGAGTACATTCATTGACGAGTATCCAGAGCCAAAGTCATCAAGCCAGATGACATAACCGCTCTCATGCAGTCTCTCCATGGCCTTTCTTATCTCATCCACATTCTTTGGAAGTGCGCTCTCTGTGACCTCAACATGAATATACTCTTTAGGAATATTATATTTTGCAACCAACTTCTCGAGTTCACCGACCGCATCCATAAGTTCAAAATCAAGTCTCGAGAAGTTCATTGATGTAGGCAAAACCGGCTCACCCTTATCCAGACAGTCCCTCATGCGCTTTAGTACACTGTCATAGATGCAAAGGTCAAGCTTGTGAATCTGGCGGCTCTCTTCGAGTATCGGAATGAACTGTCCCGGTGACAAAAATCCCATCTCAGGATCGATCCATCTTGCAAGTGCCTCGGCTCCGCAAAGTTTTCCGTTCTCTGACCACATTACCGGCTGATAGTAAGGTTTGATATATCCGTTCTTTATCGCTCTCTCAAGGTTGTTGAGCACATACTGTCTCAGCTCATATGTCCTGCTCAGCTCATCATCATATTCTTTGATGAAAACTTCCTCTTCATTCTTTATGAGCTTCATCGCATGGTTTGCTTTGTCGAGCAATCTCCTCGGCTCAAACTCTCCTTCTTTCAGGAAATACATTCCTGTTTTCACATCGAGATATGTCTCGGTAGGATATGTTTCCTTGAGTTGTTTTCTTATTTTCTCGATTCTTTCTATATAATCCGTCGAGTCAGTCATTATCGCAAAATGATCTCTGTCCTGTCTTGCATATACACCGTCTGAGAAAATTTTGCTTGTAATCTCACCGACTTTTCTAAGCAGATCATCACCTACGCTGTAGCCGAATCTGTCATTGAATGTCTTGAAGTTTAAGATATTTATAACCATACATATAGGCTGTCTTCCCTCTGTCAGACTGTTCATGGCAAATTCTTTTGCTTCCTCATCAAATCTTCTGATGTTCGGGAGTCCTGTAAGGTCGTCAGTTATTGCAGCCTGCTCCAGATTAAAAGACTTGTAGGCCTCAAGATAACGCTGAAAATATACGTTCACCTCCAAAATAATGAGGATAAGGATGAAGGTAATATAATTTATCATATCACCCGGATCCATAGCCAACCTGTTTCCGGCCTCATCATAGCATGCGGTATTTAAAGTATGCACAAAAAACCCTGCTATTCCCACCGTGAGCACTACTGACAAAAGCGGTCTCCATATATTTATAACCGTCACATACATGAGTGTTGCAAGAAAACAGATGATCATTCTGCCCTTGGAAAAATCTTTGAGGGACGTTTGCATTCCAAAATACAATCCGACAAAGAAGAATAACAAGATTACCAGACGGCTTATTTTCTTCAGTTTGTCAATCCTATTGCTCAAAAACAGCATAGAATAAACCAACATTACCACGCCTGCGATAAGCAGATACCAATATCCGTAGGTGTAATGGAAAAATTCTCCTATGCTGTCGCATTTGTCTCCCCACTTTAGTGTGTATCTGATAAGCATCCATATCTCGACACCTACCACAACCAGGGCAAGACCGCTCGCGCTTCGAACGTCCGCTGTCTGAAGATGTTTCTCAACATAAGGCGGATTTTTATACAATCCCAATGCCTGTTTTATCCATCCAATCAGTCCAAGTTTCTCCATATATATCAACTCCCGAAAATTTTAGTACAAATTTACCACTTTATTTTAACAGAATTCGTGTGAATTAACACACTTTTTTCATATTTATTCAAATAATTCTGAAATCGATAGCCTTTATCACTACAACCCAAAAAACATCCTATTTCATCATGGCTATCGTCTCATCCACCGTAGGACATTTTGCAAAGCGGTCCGGCCATATCATTTCATTGTAATATTTGTATGTGATCTCCCCGGTCATATAATCGTTGTCAAATGTAGAGTTGGTATTCTTCGGAACCACAATATCGTACCCCAGATCAAAGGCACTTTTTATTGAAGCATCTATACAAAAATTGGTCTGAAGACCGGTTATAACAAGACAGTTGTCACCCTTTTCTTTGAGATACTCCTTCAACTTGTCATTGCTGAAACAGCTGTTTTTTGTTTTGTAAAAATATTTCTCATCAGCTCTTCTTGCAATTTCATCATAGATTGCAAACTCGTCGTCCCCCACAGAGAATCCGGTTCCCGGGCCGTCATCATGCTGAACATATATAACCTCAACTCCATGATTTCTCGCTGCATCTACAAGTTTTCTCAAATTCTCAATGAAAGTTTTAAAATTGTACAATCTGTCGTCGGTAATTCCTTTTTGTACATCGATTACAAGTAGTGTCATTTTTTGTTTCTCGTCCTTTTGTTTCTCTTTTTTTTATTTTTCTTTTGTCTTATCTAATATGTCATTCCAGGCTTCATCGTCTATCTGCTCATCCTTGAAATAGTATCTTCTGTCCTCGTCAGTGATTTTTCTTATGACTTTGCAAGGATTTCCCGCTGCGACTACCATGTCCGGAATATCTTTTGTCACTACAGATCCCGCACCGATCACAACATTGTTTCCTATATGTACCCCCGGGCAGATCACGCTGTTTCCGCCAATCCAGACATTGTCGCCTACGGTTATCTCCTTGCCGTACTCATAGGCAGTGTTTCTGGTCTCCGGATGGACTGGATGTCCTGCAGTATAAACCGCAACATTTGGAGCGAGTAAGCAGTTGTCACCGAATTTTACCTTTGCAACGTCAATTATCGTGCAGTTATAATTCGCCCAAAAGTTCTTGCCCACCTCGATATGTGTGCCATAATCACAGTAGAACGGCGGATTGACAAAAGCTCCTTCGGATTTTCCGAAAAGTTCCTTTATTATTTTTTGAATTCTATCAAAATCAGCTCTGTCTGTGGTATTGAGCTCCTGTGTGAGTCTTCTGGCCCTCTTCTGCTCCTCGTACACCTCATCATCTGAAATGTAAACCATCCCCGCATCTCTTCTTTCAATATTGTTCATACGCTTCTCCTCAATTCTTTTTTCTGTTATACCCCGACAGTGTTCTTAACAATACATCAACCTCAATAGGCTTTGCGATATGTGAATTCATCCCCGCCTCAATCGCCTTCTTTACATCTTCCTCGAAAGCATTTGCAGTCGTTGCTATGATAGGAACCGTTTTTGCATCGCTCCTCTCAAGTCCACGGATAGTCTTTGTAGCCTCAAGACCGTTCATTCGCGGCATCATTATATCCATGAGAATGGCATCGAAAAATCCCGGCTCCGACTCCTCAAAGTGCTCCACAGCCTCCATTCCGTCCGTCGCCTCAGTGACAATTGCCCCGTTTTCTTCGAGGAGTGTGGTGACTATTATCATGTTCAGATCTACATCCTCCGCGACAAGAACTTTCATTCCCGATATATCATAGCTTGCATCGGCGCCGTGAATCTCTGTATTAGCATCCCCGGTCTCATCCTTCTCAAATGTGAAATCAAGTGTGAAGGAGGTTCCTTCGCCCAGTTTGCTTTCCACAGAAATCTCTCCGCCCATTATGTCCACAAACTGCTTGGTTATTGCCATTCCAAGTCCTGTTCCCTGATAACTTGTTCTGGCGCTCGTCTTCTCCTGTGAAAATGCCTCAAACAACTTCGGAATAAATTCTTCACTCATTCCTATTCCGTTGTCTGCGAGTACAAATCTAACCTTTACATCATCATCCGTCGAAGACAACTCCTTTGCTTTCAAGGTTATTTTCCCGCCGGGATCCGTGAACTTTACCGAATTGCCCAGAATATTGATTATGATCTGTCTTAAATGAAGTTCATCGCCCATTACATTCGGATGCTCAAGTTCGCTGTAGTCGACATCCACTGAAAGATTTTTTCCGTTGAGCTGACCTTTTATTATGGAAATACAGTTCTCCATGAGTGATCTTATATCGAAGGAATCGTGGTTTACATGTATTTTTCCGGCCTCTATCCTGCTGAGATCCAAAACGTCATTCACAAGCGACAGCAGGTGATGTGACGAACCGTCTATGCTTTCAAGGCATTCCTTCACCCTGGCACAATCATCCAGATGTCCAAGTGCAATCGTGGTCATTCCCATGATTCCATTTATCGGAGTACGTATATCATGGCTCATATTTGAGAGGAATGTTGTCTTTGCAAGATTCGCCTGCTCAGCGCGTTTTAACGCATCATGCAGTCTCGCCTCGTCATCCTTTGCATCCGTTATGTCGACAAACATTCCGACGTAGGATAGCGGGACTCCGTTTTCTCTTCTGAGAAGACGTCCCATGGCATGGAACCATCTCCACTCCCCGCTTTTTATCATGAAACGATATTCGACATCATAGGTCTTTTTATCCGTGTAATCCGCTATTGTCTCATTGTATTCTCTGAGTACTCTGTCCTTATCATCCGGGTGCAGTCTGTCCGACCAGGACTCAAGTTTGTTCGGGAAATCACTCTCGTCCTTGAAGCCAATCATCTTCCTGAACTGTTCACTCCACTCTACGGAGCTCATCTTGCCTTCCTCATCAAACTCCATGCCCCACATTCCCGACTTTAAGGCCTCATGCATTACGTTTATCATGGCTTCTCTGTGGGCCACCATACGTTTTTCATCCGAATCCTTAAGGTGAGTCTTGTTTTTGTACATATATTTGTCGGCCTCACGCATGGCCTCCTTGAAGTCCTCTTCTCCCCCAACCATCTTATATCCGAATGCGCAGACATAATCGGTCTTTGCGAGACGTTCTCTCATATCTTCTATATCTGTTCTCACATGTTCTTCATCCACACCGAAATAGAAAATCGCATACTCATCCCCGCCTATACGGTATATGTTTTTTCTTGCGAAACCATTGTCCAGACAGTTTGCAACAGTCTTTAGAGCCAAATCCCCGGCCTCGTGTCCATTGTTGTCGTTCAACCATTTCAGGTCGTTCATATCGACTGAGACAACCGCTGATATTTTATTAAAATATCTTTTGGAATCATAATAATAGCACTGGCGGTTCATAAGCCCTGTGAGGGTGTCTGTCTTTGAAGTGAGCATGTACAAAAACAGATAGAACATTATTACAAATGTTGCAAATAATGTACTGTAATCCGTATCCTCCATTAAAACTATATGTAGTGCCACCCCGACTACGGATGCTATGATAATATATACCAATCCGGATCTTATTCGGCCGTTGTATTTGTAATACAGCTTAAAATATCGAATCACGAACACGGCCATATAAAAAAGAAAGAGTGCATACGGATATAATGAGATAATTTCGTTCACTCCCTGGTACAGATTGTCTTTTGTGTACCAGAAGATGGCATGTGTCCACTGAGAGGTGTATAGAATAGGTATACTTATTAATAACGGCAACAAAACCGGCCACCTTCTCTTGTCGGAAGGTGCCGGCATCTCCATTATAAGAATCAATATAATCGGATGTAACAGATATATTGTTGCAGTCAGTAAAGGCCTTGCAAGACTCAATGTCTCAAAAGACTGTGTCCATCTCTCAAGCGACCAGAGGATAGCTTCGACAAAGATAGTCACGATGACATATCTGGTATACCGTGCGGTTCTCGGCTTTACATGCACTCCGGTATCAATCATAGCCCACAATCCCAAAAGTTCCGCCAGCATAATATAGTGGTCCATAAAGACTCTCAACATTTCCATATACATCCCCTTATTTCTATAAATTCAAGTCACATAGGACTTTGAACCGGGCGATGTGAAAGCCATCCTACTCAGACTTATTCTCCGACTGAGTTAAATACTTTCTCAATATATCGTCCATTTTTTTCGGTTCGATCGGTTTTGCAAGAAAATCGTCGAATCCCATTTCTCTGTATAACTGCTTTGCTCCACACAACGCATTCGCAGTCAGGGCAACTATTATGACATCTTTTCCGCCTTCAAGTTCCCTTATCTTTTTCATGGTCTCAACACCGTCCATCGCCGGCATCATGTGATCCATAAAAATAATATCAATTTTTTTCTTTCTCTCAAAGCATCTTATTCCGGCCATTCCGTTCTCAACGCATATAGGCGTTATGCCGTAAGGCTTTAAAATACCTTCCGCAACACGAAGGTTCATTGTATTGTCATCAACCACAAGTATCTTAGCATCTTTTGCTGTAAATGTTGTATGGAAAAACTCATGCTCCACACTTATTATAGCATCCTGCAGTTTTCCAATCGGTTCCCAATTCATAACTCTGCTTTTTACAAAGAACGAAAAAGTGCTTCCTTCCCCAAAAACACTCTCGACGTCCACTTTTCCCCCCATCATTTCTACAAGTCTCTTTGATATCGCAAGTCCCAGTCCCGTCCCCTCGACGGATCTGTTTCTCTTTGTATCAACCTGCGTAAAGCTTTCGAATATCGTCTTTAAATCTTCCTCTTTTATGCCTATTCCGGTATCTTTTACAGCAAAATACAATGTGCATTCATCATCATCTGTCTTTTTGAAGTCCACATTTAGAGTTATGCTTCCCTCATTTGTAAATTTTACCGCGTTTCCCAGAAGATTTATGAGAATCTGTTTTATTCTGACCTCATCTCCGACCACAAGTGTCGGAAGATTTTCATTTATATTTACCTCGAATCTTACATCTTTATCTTTAAGTTTTATCCTTATCATTGTCGACACATCGTTTATCAAAGATGCCAACTGATAAGGCTCATCCACTATGCTGAGTTTTCCTGATTCTATTTTTGAAAAATCAAGTATATCATTTATTATCGCAAGAAGCGAATTCGCCGCAATGCTTATCATAGAAGCGTTCTTTTTGGCCTCTTCGTCTTCGCTGTCTCTCAAGATGAGCTCTGACATTCCCGAAATTGCATTCATCGGCGTCCTGATTTCGTGCGACATGTTTGCCAGGAAATTGCTTTTTGCTATGTTTGCACTCTCGGCCTCAATTATAAGTTCTTCCTCCTTGGATATATCCATGAGCGTCATTATATATCCGTAAGGCTCATGATAATCATCCCAGGCTATCGTCATATCCGCCCTGTAGATCTTCGAGTCTTTTTTCAGACTGCTCTTAAATCTTATGTTTGAATTGCTCTTTAATCTCTCAAATATCTCCTCGTCAGTTTCGCTCACATTCAAAAAATCGGATATCTTCTGCCCTGAAAAAATCCCGAGTTCATTTCGCGCATAGCGGTTTACCTCAACCACCTCATCATTCACGCCGAATATGACTATCCCCTCGTTGACAACATTTTGAGCGTAATTGCCCATAGTTTTTGAGGAGACCGAAAATGTGTTGTATTTCTCGGCTGCTATGTACCACAGCATAAGAGAAAGTCCTGCTCCGAGCCCCGAAGTAGGAAACCCTTTTTGCATGGTTATGACAAGTATTGTATCCGGTATTGAGCAGACCATTATCATGAGATTTGCAACAAGTATCCAGTGAAGCAAAACCTTCTCACGCTTGAAGGTCACCTTCCTGTACCACAAAAACCACATGACAAATGCCGTGAGAAAAACCACTGTGACATACACGTCATGCATAATTCTCTCCGGGCACATCAATGCCTTGAAGGTCGTCCAGTTCCCCTCTCTGACAAATATATCCACCTCGGGTTTTGAGAACATAAACCAGTCGACAACTCCCAAAATCGTGAGTATAGTCCTGATAAAATACTGTATTTTTTTGTTTATCCCGGTCAACCACATGGCTAGAATAGTCTCAGCTATAGGATATATAATAACTCCTGCTAAAGCCGCTTTTCTTATATATACGCACAACTTCAAATCGTCGCATATTCCGAAAAGGCCGTATCCCACCTGCCATATTCCCGCGGATAAGCCCAATATAAGCATTGTGCTTCTAAAGTAACCCGCATTTTTTTCCTGCTTAAAAAATTGTACTCCGTATACGCTTGACACACAACCGACCACAATCAAAAGCAAACTCAAATAAATTCCCATATTATACTTCCATATTCCATCAACGATCCAGGTTTTTGTCCAAAGCGATTTTTACGCGCTCTTTCAAATAAATCGGATTCACCGGTTTAAGTATATAATCGGTGGCTCCGGCACGCTTGCAATGCATAACCGTCTCCTTGTTTGCAATTGCAGTCAAGAATATAACATTCAAATCATTCTTGCAATGCGCTTTCAGCTTATCGACGGTCGTCATTCCATCCATAATAGGCATATCTATATCCATTATGAGAAGGTCCGGTTTCCCTTTTGCCTTAATGTAATTCATGCAGGCAATTCCGCTCTCAAGCGTGACAACATTGTATTTGTCCTCGAGGATTGTTTTCGTCTGCTCAAGAGAAATGCTGCTGTCATCCACAACAATGACATTTTTTATTTCTTCTTTTGCATTGCCCCTATCCTCATTTAACGTTTCTACACCCTCGGCCGCCTCCTGCATAAGAATCCCCGATGCGGTTATAAATACGCTTCTGTACTTAAGATTTGTGCTAAGATCGATCTCCTCACCCGTATCATATATTTTTATTCTAGGTCTCAGTGCCTGTGAGGTATGAGCGATGACAACCGCCTTCTCGCCGTTTGAAAGGCCGACATCCATTCCCGGCGGATATGCCGGAATAACTGTCTGCATTGCCTCTACCACTCTGCGATCATAGAGGATGTCCATTCCTCCGACCATATATTCAAGTGCGTCAACCGGAGCATATGGATCTTTGTACGGTCTCCTGCTCGTGAGCGCATCATAAACATCAACAGCATGAATGATTTTTGCCAATAATGGAATCTCATCTCCCATCTTTCCGAAAGGATATCCGGTTCCGTTCTCATTCTCATGATGGCAGATGACAGCCTGACGGATTATCGGCGAGATAATAGGGTTGTTGTATAGCATGTCATACCCGTATTTCGGATGTCTCTTTATCTCCTCAAACTCATCGTCATTCAGCCTGTCCTTCTTATTTATTATCTTGGCATCTATCTTTGATTTTCCAAGATCATGACATAGCGCCGCAACCGCCAGTTCCTGTATCTCTTCCTCCTCGAGCCCCATCCTGGTTCCCACGGCAACCGCGTACACAGCGACATTTACGCTGTGATGATAGGTGTAGTCGTCGAAAGACCTTAAGTCCAACATATCCACACTTATCTTCTCTAAAGAAGATATGTCATTAACAAGTTCCGATGCAACGTCTATTATACTTCCGACATTCGCATCCGCAACCGCATCAACGGCACTGGCAAAATGTTCTTCCTTTACGGTCTCAACAATCTCGACATCATCGGAAAATCTGTCCGCAATGTAAGCTCCGATATATCCGTTGCTCCTTAGACGTTCGATATTCATCCCAGTGAGAGTGATGCCTTTCTCAAGCATCGACGTTCTTTTTCGATCTATTATTTTTCTGCCCAGTTTCATGCCGGGCTTTAAGCTGCCAACTGCTACAAATCTCATATTACATCCCCATCCGTCACCATATTATCCGGACTTTAGTCCGCATCATTTAAAAGCAACCTCTCACAACACTCTTCAACCGTATCGGAATCAAGGTTCCTCACGGCTTCCTCTAAACAACTCACATCTTTCTCATACTCTGTTGGAAGCTCCATGTCCAAAACCGTCCTTGCGGCCTCCTGAAGTGTAGTGACATCAAATATATCCATGGCATTTTTTATCTCTTTTATCTTTACGAAAAAAAGATTTCCGTCAAACGTTTTCTTCCTGTCACAGTCCCCGACGATACCTCTGATCTTTTCAGAGAGCGCGGTGTACTCTTCTATAAAAATGTCCGTCTTCGCCATGATTGTCTCGCTACTTTTTTCTTTTCCTGCCATCTCTAAGGAATAAGCCATATCAAAAAGTTCTGCTCCCAATGATCTCAATGTGCTCTTCATGGCATGCGCCTGTATTCTGTAAGATGCGAAATTCTCATCCGACGCTTCGTCTCTTAATATATCTCTGTATCCTGCCAAAAGCTTTGTCTGCTTTTTGCATGTTTTTACATACTCCTCCAAAACCATCAAAAGCATCTCTTTTTCCGGCAAATATCCGTGCGCCTTCTCCCAATTTATCCCTTCTATGGGAGGCATGTTGTAATCCATCCCATCACCTCCGTTTTATCATTGGTTTCAGTCAGTAAACCACAAAATAATTATACATTATTTCCATATTCATTCATATATGACATTAGACTTGTCATTGTATGTTTTTTGTATCTCATCCGACAAAAAAAAGCATATTCTCCGCAGAATTGCAAAGAATATGCCTCTCTATGTTTTGTTGAGTGATTACATATCGCTTAATTTTCCGTGTTTCTCATAATTGGTGCGCCTCGAGATGCGATTCTCCTCATCCACAAAAACCACCTTCGGCTTGTGGCTTTCTGCTTCCTTCTCATCCATAGTCGCATAGCACATGATGATAACGTGATCCCCGACATCGACACAGTGGGCTGCGGCGCCGTTTAAGCATATCATTCCGCTTCCCGGCTCACCCGCTATAGTGTATGTCTCAAGTCTGTTGCCATTTTCGACATCCACAACCGCAACCTTTTCATACTCCAGTATTCCGGCTGCCTTCAAAAGTTTTGAGTCTATCGTGATGCTTCCCACATAATCAAGCTCCGCCTGCTTTACGACAGCTCTGTGTATTTTTCCTTTTAACATTTCAAGTTGCATATTTTTCTCCTGTTCAAGTCTGAGATCTATTTGATGATAAAGTTGTCTATGAGACGTACCTTGCCGATATATACGGCTATGGCGCAGAGTATATCACAATCAATTCTGTCTATAGGCTGAAGCTGATTCCAGTCAACTATCTCCACATAATCTATCCTTGCCATCGGCTCTGTCTCTATAATTTTTGTTATCTCGTCCTTAACTTTTTTTGCATCTTTCTCCCCTGCTCTCACAAGTTCTTCGCCTTTTGTGAGCGCCTTGTGAAGTATGAGTGCAGCCTCTCTCTCATCGGCATTCAAATATGTGTTTCTGGAAGATTTTGCGAGACCGTCGTCCTCTCTTATTATAGGACATCCTACTATCTCGATATTGTAGTTCAGATCACGAACCATACGGCATACTATCGCGAGCTGCTGTGCGTCTTTCTGTCCGAAATATGCCTTTGTAGCCTCGGTTATCATAAATAGTTTTGTCACTACCGTGCACACACCGTTAAAGTGTATCGGGCGACTCTTTCCGCAAAGATTTTCAGAGAGAGTGTTTACGCCCACATACGAACAGAAGTTGTCCTCATACATCTCCTCCGGCTCCGGATGAAATATAAGATCGCATCCTATTGACTCGCAGAGTTTGCAGTCTGCTTCAAAATCTCTCGGATATGTGGCAAGATCCTCGCTCGGTCCAAACTGTATCGGGTTTACAAAATCGGAGACTATCACAATATCATTCTCCTCCCTCGCTCTCTTTATGAGAGATGCATGTCCCTCGTGGAGATAACCCATTGTCGGAACAAGACCTATCGTCTTTCCCTCTTTTTTCCATGCTCTTACATGTTCTTTTACTTTGCTTATTTTTTCCGCTCTTATCATTTTTTTCTCCTGTAACCTAATTATAATTTCCGATAAATTTGTATTTTTTTAGACTAATACAATCTGTCGAGCACCTCGTCAGAGATTTTGAAGGTATGCTCCTCCGCAGGATATGTTCCCGCTTTTACCTCTTTGTCATAGGCAGTAAATCCCGCTTTCATCTCATCTCCGACATGTGCAAAATGTTTTACGAATTTCGGTTTCATCTTCTCGTACATATCAAGCAGATCCTGATATACAAGAACCTGTCCGTCGCATCCTGCTCCGGCTCCGATTCCTATGGTTGGGATTGTAAGTTCTTTTGATATTCTCTCAGCAAGTTTTGCCGGAACGCACTCCAACACAACCATAAATGCTCCCGCTTCCTGAACGGCTCTGGCATCCTCGATAAGCTGGCGGGCTTTTGCCTCATCTTTTCCCTGAACCTTAAATCCGCCAAATGCATTTATCGACTGTGGTGTGAGACCAATGTGGGCACATACAGGTATATCTGCGTCGACAATAGCTCTTATCTGCTCCTTTATCTTCACCCCACCCTCAAGTTTTACAGCCTGGGCATGGCCCTCTTTTACGAGTCTTCCTGCATTTACAACCGCGTCATAAACTGAGGTCTGGTATGACAAAAACGGCATATCGGCAACGAGGAATGTCTCGTTAAGTCCGCGTGATACCGCTCTTGTGTGATGGATCATATCTTCCATTGTCACAGACAAAGTATCATCATATCCGAGCATGGTCATTCCGAGAGAGTCTCCAACCAAAACCGCATCTATTCCCGATGCCTCCACAAGTGTAGCTGTGGTGTAATCATAGGCCGTAACCATAGATATTTTTATCCCATCTTCTTTCTGCTTCTGCAATGTTGTCACTGTTCTTTTACTCATAATTTCTCCTTCTCGCTTTAGGAGCTACTGCTCCAAAACCCTTTCTATATTTCCGTAATCTTTTTCCTTATGTTTTTCCTTTGCAATCTTTAGCAACTCCCTTGAGAGGGCTTTGTACACTTCCCTTTTGTTTCCGTCAAGGGTTTCAAGATGTGACTTTATCGTCGCAAGATCCGCCCTCTCCATAGGTCCTGTCAAAGCCTCCGAAGTTCCCTTCTCTATGATGGCTTCAAGATTTTGTCTCATGAGCGGAGCAAGTGCTTTAAGCGCATCCGTCCTGTCAAAGCCGCTCGACACAAGAAGTTCCGTGGCATCTTCCACAAGTCCCACCATCAGATTGCTCGCAAAAACGCAGGCAGCATGATACCTCACTTTATCCTCACCGGAAATTACGGTGTAGTGAAGTCCGAGGGTTCTCAAAAAAGTCTCCATCTCCGGCATTTTTTTGCGGTTACCCTCCAAGGTAAAATAAGCATCTTTTACATTTTTGTATGATTCATATCTGGAAGAAAAAGGCGATATTGGATGAAGTGAAAAGCCGTATGCTCCTCTCTCATCTATGCCTTCGAAAACAGACGCGGATTTTGCTCCGCTGCAATGACAAATAATCTTTCCGGAAATATCCGTTTTTTTCACTTTTTCCCACACTTCTTCTATTGAAGAGTCGGTCACGGTGAAAAAAAGACAGTCGCTTGATTCTACGACTGTCTCCAAAGATTCATAATAATTCGTGCCTACAAATTCGGCAGCTGTCTCAGCTGAATGCAGAGTCTTACTGTAATACCCCGTAACAGACATCCCCTTGTCAAAAAAATATTTTCCAAGGGAGCAGCCCACCTTTCCGGCGCCAACAAATCCTATATTCATGGCACCACCTCCTGTTCTCTAAACTGCCAGATCGCCCTCCGAAAAGGATGAACGTCCGGTCTTACTCAAACCCGGAGATTATTTGTATTGCGTTCTTCGGTACAGTTCTTTCGATACAATCCGATGCAATATTTATTCCTCGGAAAGAATATCACATTGTTTTCGCGCTGACAATCATTTCTTGCAAATACTTCAAGCTTCTGTTTCTGCAACATCATAAATTGTAATAAATTGGGACTTTTTCTCTATATTTAACTCTAAATATATTGAATTTCTGTAAATTTACAGTAAAATTAGTTCATGAGGTTTTAATTTTCACGTTGGGAGGGGAGCATTATATGAGTAAAACAGACAATAATCTCAATGACACCGAAAAACTGACCGGATTTAGGTCAATCAAATCCACCGTAGCTCTCTTGGTTCTCTTCAGCATGATTGTTATCGCTGTTGCCGGAGAAATCATCGCGCTCACAATATTTCGCGCTGACCAGGAACAGACTATGCTCGAAGTTATGCATGAACAGGCAACCGCATACGGCAAACTTCTCGACGAGAATCCCGATGCCGATTACGATTCCGTTTTCAAGGACATTTATATCGGTGGAATAGAATCCAGCTATTTTATGATTGTCGACGAGTCCGCAACCATCGTTTATCATGGACGTGATACCTCAAAAGTTGGAAACGAGACCCACAGCACCGCGATCCTCGATATAACAAAAAGGCTTCAGGCGGGAGAAAATATAACGAGCGGATATGTTGAGTACACGCTCGACGATGTACCTAAGCTTGCTGCTTACTATGTCACAAACGACCACAAAGTCATAGAAGCAGTACTCGACAAGAAGGACGTTACCGCAGATATAACTGCCAGTTTTATAAAAACCTCCATTGCAATCTACCTGGTAGTATTGATAATAGTTGCAATAATAACTTATTTCATAGTAGGCATAGTCGTGAAGCCTGTAGCCGTAATCGAAGATATAGTTCAACGGGTTGCAAACTTCAATCTCACAAGAGATCACAG
>JAILHT010000044.1 GCA_024695665.1 Lachnospiraceae bacterium | reverse complement strand
CAAATGGTATGATAGGGGTCTCCAAAACCTTTGGTGGGAGTTCGATTCTCTCATCCCCTGTTCGAAACAGTGCGGAAAGCGAAATGCTTTCCGCTTTTTTTATTTAATAGAAATTGCGCCTTTGAGGCGCAACCTTGAATTTAGTGTGTCATAGCCAAATGCTGTAAGTATGGATGTACGCCATCTGTTGAAGGATTTGAGAAATTGATGTTTTGAAGGATTTATGATTATGAAGTCTATGGCATTAAGGGTTTCGGTTACAAGAACATCATCCTCATGGCGGTTATAGTGAAAAGTTACGGTATCATTTTCTTTATCATAACCATCGATTCTGGAGAGGGCTATTACAGGTCTTCCAAGGTAGCGACCAATGTATTTTGCGACAGTCTTGGAATCAGCAAGGTTTGGTTTTGCATAGATATAGAAACCATCTTTTTGGTTTTTATAAGATAGGGCTTTATCCTTTTTAAACTGTGCTTTCTTTAAGGGATCAGTAATCCGTTCTTCCATGAGATTTAGCAATGCTATTCTGAAAGCCTGACGCATGTATGTATAGTTGAAGTGGTGGACATTGCGCCAGAAACCATTGTCACCAATGCCACCTTCTGAGAGAAGATAGTGTATGTGTGGATTCCATTGCAACGACCTGCCAAATGTATGAAGAACCAGGATATATCCAGGAGTAAAGTTAGCACTCTTGTTCATTTTGTAGAACATACGCTGTATCACGCTACTGGCGGCATCAAAGAGACAGTTGAGGAGTTCGCGGTCTTCTAAAAAGTAATGGCGTATTTTATGAATGATTAGAGGTAAAAAACAACCCCAACCCCTCATGAGTGAGGGGCAGGGGAGTTGAAGTGCCACAGGCACTTTTTTATAACCAATCTGACCGAATAGACACGAAAACCGACCGAATAGACATAAGGTATTGAAGTCTCCCCTTAAATTTTAGTATAAGCATACTATGAAAAAAGTACTAATAGTATGTGGGAAGAGAGGTTTTATCATGGGCAAAGTGAGAAAAAATAAGAGATTGACAGGTATCATATTAACTCTCGTTATGCTTTTGACAGTGCTTTCTCCTTTAGGAGGTACCGGGAAAGTGTACGCGGCATGGGGCGAGACGAATGTAAGATCCAATCTTACCATGAGCAGAGCTGAATGGATGAGAGGAACCGGTGGTTCATCATTTAAAATAAAGGTGAAAGTGAGATGTAAGAAGCCTGCTGTGGATCAGATGGCGAGTGGCAGCAGTTTATCCATAGGTGATATATATGCCCAAATAAACAATCGTGTCACAGGTACAGATTCGGGGCAGTATGCTGCCTTGATGACGGTTAATTCAGGAGATTCTTCAAAGTATCAGGTCGCATCAAATTCAGACGGAAGTAATACCATTACACTGACTGAAACATTGTCATGGTCTAGTCTTACCGGATCAGAAACTAATGGGGCACTATATTTTTCATCGAAAACAGCAACAGTCAGAGAAGAACTTCAGGCTGCTCATAGTGCGGCAGGAACTGCACTTGCAGCCGCTCCACCGAGAAACAATGGGATTGATGCAGTAGGAACACCTTCTAAGACTGTAATGCAGGCTGAGATAATGAGTGCGCTAGAGTCACTTACCGAAGCTGAGACAGCTTTCACTGCCGGAGATTACACAGATGCTGCATTAAAATTAGCTGAGATATCCGATATGATTACAAGCAGCGGTCATATGGATTTAAGTTCTTTGTCTGAAGGTGACTTAAAAACACATTTGTCAAATGCTAAGTCCATGGTTGAAGCAGCAGAAGGTATAGCAGACGAACTGAAAACGGCTCAGGATGAACACAGAATTCCAAAAAATACAGACACAATATACATAGCATTATCCGTGTATGATGATGGAAATGAAATCCTCCTCGACAAGCAGATAGCCGTAACTTATGGAGAAGAAAACGATGACGATACGGTAGCCAAAACAAATATCAGTACCTGCACCATTGATGCCATTCCAAATCAGGCTTACACCGGTGCGGCAATTACTCCGGGTTTGACAATTCACAATGGGGACAGTGTTTTAACCAAAGGAACGGATTATAGCGTCTCGTATTCAAATAATACAAATGTTGGAACTGCTACAGCTACCGTCACAGGTAAAGGAAACTATGAGGGAAGTGCCACGGCAAACTTCACCATAGTACCTCAGTCAGCAAACTTTACTATAAGCTCAGTATCGGATCAGCAATATACAGGGAAAAATATTACACCAAGTGTAACGGTAAAAGTTGGAAGTACAACTCTCACAAAGAATGTGGATTATACCCTTTCATATTCGAACAATAAGCTGCCTGGAAAAGCGACGATTACAGTTAATGGTATAGGCTCATATACAGGCACTGCCACAAAGAACTTTAACATAAAGTGTAAGATTACCAAGACAAAAATAGCGGCCGTAAAGAATCAGTTATATAACAAGAAATTAATAACACCTAATCCTAAGATTACCATAGGCAATAAAACACTTAAAAAGGGCACGGATTATACTCTTTCTTATAAGAACAACAGGAAGAAAGGCAAAGCGACTATCACTATCAAAGGAAAGGGTTACTTTACCGGCACAACGACAACTACTTTTAAGATTGTTGCAAAAACAAAATTGACTTCACAAAACACAACCATAAAGTTTACTTCCATACTGAATAAGGGCGATGCTACGACTTATACAGGTAAAGAAATCAAGCCAAAGGTTTTGGTAAAGTGTAACGGTACCGAACTTGTGGAAGGTGAAGATTATACTGTCAAGTATTTGAATAACAAAAATGCCGGAACGGCTCGAGTAAAAATTACCGGAATTAATCTTTACAGCCAAAAAGTATATAAAGATTTTACAATAAAAAAAGCCAAATGGGTAATAGATGCAGATGATGTCATGGTAACCTATAGTACTCGTAAGCAGACTGTCCGTATTCTATCTGATAAGCAGAGTCAGGGAATATATACATACAGGTCATCGTATCTATCTAATTATGATATCGCTTATGGAAAAGGAAAGATTTCCATTCCGGCTAAGATATGCAACAAATACACTCTAACCCTTAACAGAAAAGAAGACGAAAACTATTTGGCTGCATCAAAGAAGATTACTGTTTCGGTCGCACCTCCGAAGACAAAAATCACTTCCATTAAAAATTCAAAGAGTAAAACTTTAAGCCTAAAGTTTAAGGAGGTTAAGATTAATCTATCGAAGAGAAATCCTTATGATGTGCGTTATGATGTTCTTATATCAACTAAGTCGAATTTCAAATTTGCTGATACTTATTCAACTAATAAAACGTCATTGGACATAAAGAAGTTGAAAAAGGGCCAAACATATTATGTAAAGGTGAGGACAAGGGTAGAACCAACATTTTTGAGTAATATATTTAAAGAAGTATATTCTGACTGGTCTGATGCAAAGAAAATCACCATTACAAAATAAAACTACAGCTAATAATACCCTCTTTACCGGATTTTATCCGGTAAGGAGGGTATTTCCATGCCTGAAAATTACAATTTGTGTTATAATCACGCGTGAAAATACATCAAGAGGTTTTTATGGCAGAAAAATTATATGATGAAAAGAAATTCGCCGAAGTAGCAAGACGCGCGGTGGCTGAAGGCGTTGTACTTATTAAAAATGATGAAAACGTACTTCCTTTAAAGAGCGGAGCAAAAATAGCTCTCTTCGGAAGAAGCCAATACAACTATTACAAGAGTGGTACAGGCTCTGGAGGTATGGTAAACACAAAATATGTGATTGGCATAAAAGACCACCCTTTCGACGCAGGTCAGGGTTGGGCTTCTGAACCTTGGTATCAGGAGGAGATGCCGATTACAGAAGAACTCGCAAAGATTGGTCAAATGGTATGATAGGGGTCTCCAAAACCTTTGGTGGGAGTTCGATTCTCTCATCCCCTGTAAAAAAAACTTGATAAAAGCAATTTTGCTGATATCAAGGTTTTTTGTTTTTAAGGTTTGAAATTGGATAGAATAAGATAAAATATGATAAAATTTCTGAAATAGTATTGACCTTCCACCTGGTGGAAGCTTTATATTACAGTCAAAGACAGGGCCCGGTCTTTATCATCAAGGAGAAGTTGGTATGAAGATTAATCAGGTTGAAGAACTGGTCGGAATAACCAAAAAGAATATAAGGTTTTATGAAGACAAAGGACTTATCAATCCAAATCGTAATAGTGAAAACGGTTATAGAGATTACAATATGGATGATGTTCTGATGCTAAACAGGATAAAACTTTTGAGAAGACTTGATTTACCTATAGAGGAAATCAAAAAACTTGAGAGTGGAGAGACATCCATCAGTCTTAGTCTCGAAAAACATATTGCGGAGTATGATAAGCGAAAAAAAGAGCTGGATGTTATGAAAGAAATGTGCAATGAGATGATTGCATCCGGCGATGACTTTGATGATCTAAATGCTGACTTTTATCTGGAGGATATGAATAAGCTCGAGAAGGGTGGTGTCAGATTCTTGGATGTAAAGAAAAACGATGTCAAAGAGAGCAAGGTTGCTCCTATCATAGCATCAATTGTTTTTATTGCATTATTTGTAGTTATGATAGGTTTATGCTGGTGGTCGATGAGAGTCGAGGACGACGCTCCGTTTGTGATTGTCGCAGTGATAATACTTATTTTTGTCGCTATGATTGTTGGCGTCTTGTTGGCACTCAAGCAGAGATTGAAGGAAATAGAAAAAGGAGAGTTAAATGAAGCTGGTAAGTATTGAGAATATTCCGGGACAGGATTTTGAGGTTATCGGAGTTGTAAAGGGAACGATTGTACAGTCAAAAAATGTTGGTAAAGATTTTATGTCTGCTATGAAGACGCTGGTCGGCGGAGAACTTAAAGGTTATACAGATATGTTGATCGAGGCAAGACAGATAGCGACAAAGCGAATGGTCGACGAGGCGGAGACACTTGGCGCAGATGCTATAGTAGGTGTGAGATATGCTTCTTCATCTGTTATGCAGGGCGCTGCAGAAGTCATGGCTTTTGGAACAGCCGTAAAGTTCAGATAAAAAAGAGACTATGAGTTTATCTCAGTCGTGGTCGCAATCTATGACTGAGATAAACTCTGCTTTTTGATACGCAGCATAAATTTTAGATATTCAATAACAGGAGATAATAATGGTTTATATAGGTTGTCATCTTTCGGTCACAAAAGGTTATGAGGCGATGGGGAATGTCATGAAAGGTTTCGGTGGCAATACTTTCGCTTGGTTTACGAGAAATCCCAGAGGTGGCAAAGCAAAAGATATAGTAGATGCTGATGCAGCTGCGTTAAATGAATTTGTCAAAACAAACAATTTCGGAAAACTTGTCGCTCACGGAAGCTATACAATGAATTTGTGTGCGTCAAAGCCGGAGACCAGAGCCAATGGTTTGGATATGCTAAAAAAGGACCTCGAGCGGATGGAGTATTTTTCGGGAAATTATTACAATTTTCATCCCGGAAGCCATGTGGGACAGGGGATTGAAAAAGGCATAGAGCTTATTGCAGAGGCTTTGAACAGATATCTTACGGAAGATATGAACACAGTTGTGCTGCTTGAAACCATGGCAGGAAAAGGCTCTGAGGTGGGTAGTACTTTTGAGGAACTCAAAGAGATAATAGACAGGGTGACTTATAAAGATAAGCTAGGTGTTTGTTTTGATACCTGTCATACCTGGGATGCGGGTTATGATCTTGTAGGGGATTTTGACGGAGTCCTTACGCATTTTGACAATGTAATAGGCCTAGACCGTCTTAAAGCGGTTCATCTTAACGACAGTAAAAATGAGAGGGGATCGCATAAGGACAGACATGAAAAAATTGGTGAAGGATACATAGGTTTGGAGGCTTTAAAAAGAATTGTCACACATCCGGTATTAAGTGATCATCCGTTTATATTAGAGACACCGAACGATGATGAAGGTTATAAAAAAGAGATAGTAATGATTAAGGATTTCTTTGCTTAACAGTATTTGTATACAGGACAGAAAATTCTATTACTGGAATTTATATCATATAGATGATATATTAAAAGGGTTAATAATAATTATTGGAATATAGCCGACAGGAAGGATAACATATGCGCAATCAGGAAAAAGACGCTAGAGAAATGGCAGCACGCCGGGAGAGAATGTTACAGACAGCTTACAGATTGTTTTGTGAGAAGAATATAGAATCGGTCACTATGGCAGAGATTGCCAAGGAGGCAGAGTGCGGCAATAAGACTTTACATAGATACTTTAACGAGAAACCGGTGCTTGTTGTAGCGGTTTCAGCATGGGCATGGGCAAAATTTCGCAATGAGAATTCAAAAAGAAGACCTAGTGAAAACACGGATAAATGGAATGCTTTTGAATGGTTTGATTTTTATCTTGACTCTTTTTTGGAACTCTTCAGAAATCATAAGGACCTGCTCAAGTTCAATCAGTATTTTAATATATATGTGAAATCTGAAAAAGTAAAAGAAGGAATCTTGGATCCATACAACAATACGATAGGGAATTTAAAAGGTTGGTTCCATTCCATGTATCTTATGGCTGAAAAAGATCACACGATACGCACGGATATTCCGGAGGATGAGATTTTTTCCACGTCATTACATTTGATGCTTGCGGCTATTACAAGATATGCGGTCGGCCTTATGTATATTCCGGAGGGAGAATGGAATCCTGAGGATGAAATCAAGTGTCTCAAGGATATGATATTGAACAGGTATAAAGCATAGAGGAATAGTAAGCAAAAAAACGTCATGAAAAAAATGCATATTGACAGACAGCGAGAATGTACAAAATAAATGATAAAAAAAGTATAAAAACAGTATATTTTTCTCAATAAGATGGTAAAATGTTTTTCAACACATGTTAATTAAGTGGAGGGGAACAAAACATGATAAATGTCAGCGAAATGTCAAAATTGGGATTCGGACTCATGAGACTTCCGGAAGAAGACGGAAATATTGTGATGGACGAAGTGTGTAAAATGGTTGATATGTATATGGATGCGGGACTCAATTATTTTGATACTGCATATGTATATCACGGAGGAAAGTCCGAGTGTGTTGCGAAAGAAGCCATAGTAAAGAGATATCCGAGAGATTCTTTTTACCTTGCAACAAAACTTCCTGCATGGGAGATGAAAGAAAAGTCGGACAGAGACAGAATCTTCAACGAACAGCTTGAGAGAGCCGGAGTTGAGTATTTCGATTTTTATTTACTTCACTCTATAGAGGAAGGAAATATCGATACTTACGAGAAACTTGATTGTTTTAGCTGGGGACTTAAGAAGAAAGCGGAAGGAAAAATCAAGCATTTTGGTTTTTCATTCCACGGAAGTCCAAAACTCTTAAAGAAAGTACTTGATGAGCATCCGCAGGTAGAGTTTGTACAGATTCAGCTCAATTATGCCGATTGGGATAATCAGGTAGTATGTTCGGGGGAACTCTACAATATTCTTACTGAGAGAAATATACCTATGATCATCATGGAGCCGGTAAAGGGAGGAACACTTGCCAGTCTCAGACCGGAGCTTGAGGAGATGTTTAGGGCAGTAAGACCGGAAGCTTCTATCGCTTCCTGGGCATTCAGATTTGTCGCATCTCTTCCGGGGGTTATGACCGTTCTTTCCGGAATGACCCATGAAGATCAGATGCAGGACAATATCAACACATTCAAGAATTTTGAACCGTTGAGTGAAACTGAAAAGAAAACGGTAAAAGAAGTTACCGAAACTATGTTGAATATACCAACAATTGGTTGTACGGCATGCAGATATTGTGTTGACGGATGTCCGATGAAGATAAATATCCCTGAGATATTTAAAATCGTAAACAATATCAAGATATACAATGAAGATTTCAGAGCCAAAAATATGTATAAGGATCTGATCACAAAATCGGGAAAAGCAGGAGATTGTATCGCCTGCGGACAGTGTGAGGGAGTTTGTCCTCAGCATCTTCCGATTATCGATCTTTTGAAGGAAGCTTCTGAAAAACTTGACGCTTAAAAGACGAATGAAACCAAGGTGTGTTATACTGTTTAGGTATTACAATACCTTGGTTTTTTATGTATAAAAAGGAGAGAGATAATGAGGGGATCATTTTTTCTTGGGGCGGATCACAGCCCAAAGTTTGAGGTGAGAGATATGGAGTTTGCTCCGCTGGGAGAGCATGATGTTCTTGTCAGAAACAAAGCATGTGGAGTCTGCGGCACGGATGTCCATATTTATCATGGTGAAAAGGGTTCTGCAGAAGTTACACCACCGGTGGTTTTGGGGCACGAGTTCGCAGGCATAGTCGAGAAGGTCGGAAGTAAGGTCACCTGTGTAAAAGCAGGGGATCATGTTGCGATGGATCCAAATATGTATTGCGGAAAATGCAGGCCTTGCAGAATGGGTAAAAAGCAAAACTGTGAAAATCTTTTTGCACTCGGTGTAAATGTGAATGGTGGGTTTGCAGAATACTCACTCTGCCCGGACACACAGGTTTATGTGATGGACAAATCCTTGGATTTTAAGGTCGCCGCAATGGCTGAGCCACTTGCCTGCGCTATCCATGGAATAGACAGAGCGGATATCAAACCCGGACAAATTGTTCTTGTCATAGGTGGAGGAACGATAGGTCTTTTGATGGTTCAACTCGCAAAACTAAAAGGCGCATCAACCGTTATACTTAGTGAGCCGATTGAGATGCGAAGAAAAATAGGACTTGAAGTTGGCGCGGATGCTGCCATAGATCCGATAAATAGTGATCTTTTGGCAGAGATAAAGCAAATAACCGGAGTAGATGGAGCGGATGTGGTTATAGAATGTGTAGGTAAGCCGTTTGCTGTGGAACAGGCGATAAAAAGTGCAGGTGCCTGCGGAAATATTTTACTTTTCAGTGTACCCGGGGTAAATGATACTGTACCATTGCCACTGTTTGATGTATACAAAAAAGAACTCACAATAGCAGGCTCGATGATAAATCCGGACACACACCAGCGTGCTGTAAACCTTTTGAACGGAAAAAGGTTAGAGATTGAAAAACTCATAACACACACCTTTGATATAGATCATCTTGAGGACGCGATAAAAACTCAGATGGGAAGCGAGTCAATCAAGGTTGTAGTTGAGGCATGACAATTAAACCATGACAATAAAAAACATGAGGGGCATTGTTTTTTTGTAAAAATGAGTATATAATTTAGCCAAATAGTCGGTTTTGTCAGACAAAGGTAAGTGAGGTATTTTATGGCAGGACTTGGAATTTCCGGAATTGGAAATATTTCTTCTATGAACAGAATAGAGCCGTTACAATATTCAGTAAAAAATGAAGCAGAGGTTTCCGACGTTTTTACAAATGAGAGCGTAAGTGGCGGAGGAAAAGTTGATTCCGTAAATCCGGTTATATACCCGAATGCGAGGAGTTCATCCACCACGACACCTTCTGTTGACACAGCAAGAATAATGCAGGCATCTAAGGAGTACAACGAAGTTGCGCTCGGGTTTGGAGGAATGAATACAGGTTACTCGAGTACTGCGGCATCTTACGGTTACGGTATTGAGGGAAGCCTATTTGATACATATGTATAGGTTAAACCACCTT
>JAILHT010000097.1 GCA_024695665.1 Lachnospiraceae bacterium | reverse complement strand
GTGTCAGCATCGTATACATAGAATCCCTGATCACTGTTGTCCTGAGTATTTACAAGATAAAACATGGATACAGACCCGGTTGCATTGTTTACTCCGGTAGCACTTGTCTCACCGTACAAAATCTCCACGACAGAAAAACCCTCAGGAATATCTGTCTCAGACAAGGAAGATGATATCTCATATACCGTATCATTTACCGTGACCTGTATTCCGGTTGTCTCTGTGACCTGTGCATTTATATCATCTACAAGAGCAAGTCCGGATGCCACAGCTGTCTCGCCGCTTTCAGCGGTATCTGCCTCGGCTGTGTTATTTTCTGTCTGCGCACTCTCGGCTGTGTCCGTCTCCGAAGTGCTGTCAGCAGTTGTCTCATTGTCTGTTGATGTTGTTTCCGAAGTCTGTGTGGAAGTTCCCGATACTTGAAGCTTCACGCCGGCTGCCGTCATAGAATCAGCAGATGCTGTTATAGCCGCAGTTCCTCCTCCGACAGCTTTAAATGTGTATTCTATCTCAGAACCGCTGGCAGTAACTGTTCCGCCACCGCCGGATGCGCTTGATGCGCTGGAGCTCACATACTCCAGCATAGATGAATCATAAGTTATCGTCATAGAAGAATTGACCGCCTGTCCACTCTCGTCATCCGAGTAAACAGTGATAACGACCGTATCTCCCACGTTCATAGAAGACTTTGATACCGCTATGGATAAAATACCCGCCGCATCGACCCTTACAGTTGTAAAAAACATAACTATGCAAAATGCAAAAGCCGCGAATAAGTATTTTATCTTTCTATATGAATATTTGCCGTATTCCATTTTTTTATCCTTCCAATCTCACGCCTATATTGCGAAAATATTCTTCATAACATTATAGGAAATCTAAAAAAAACTTTCAACCGCAAACCCTTCTTATTAATACAAATGTTATATTTTCAAAAGAAATATTTTACCTCAGTAGAGGAGCAAACTTCGAATGAGGTAAATTGCTACACGGAATGTCAGATGATCCGGATGATAATATGCCTGCAATCAATGCTTTCTTCTTCCGTTGAAATTCCCCATGAATATGATGAAAAAAACCACAGTCGCAACAACCGAAAACTTTATAAAGGCCACTGTGCCTAATGTATCTATTCCTATTCCCGAAAAAAGTATAACTCCTCCTACTGTTCCGACCGCCATTATCATTGATGCTATAACACATTCGATAATAACCTCGGCGGCTGCCAAAAGCTCCTCAAATCTATCATAATTAAGCGTATTTTTCTTTTCTCTCATAATTCTCTTCCTCCTGAATATCATGCCATCTCGGCTGCCATGCTTTGTCATCAATGTAAACGTCCGCAAAAATTTTCCTCGAATCACTTCCATACCTCTCAATCGTCTGAGGCAAATTGCAATTCACCGCGTCAAACTCCAGATGGTGAAATCTGCAAAAAGAAACCGCCGCCTCCAGATCTCTCCCTGTTCTGCAAGTCCAAAGGATAAGTTTGTCCCCTTCACTTCTCTGTCTAATAAGTTCTTTTATGAGCGAAAGGTTTGGAAAGCCGCACTCGGGAAATCTGTCTTCACATATCGTTCCGTCAAAATCAACAGCTATTATCTTGCTCATACAAGCACCTCCGTACGTTTTTGTTCGGTGTGTTTTCCTAATTTTTGTCATAGGTTTTGTACACCGTTTAGCATGGTTACATCCTACAGGAGTAAAAGTCCGATATTCTTCTCTTTATATCGAACATTTGTTTGTTTATATGGGATAAATATAGAACATTCGTTCTTTGTTGTCAAGGCAAAAAGAAACAGCGCCTTTTAAAGCGCTGTTTCTTACAAGGGTTTTATTAAATTATGTTTAAACACGTATTAGAACATGTTTAAAAGCTGTGTTAAAAGTCCCTCTACAGGGAAAAGTGAAGCAAATACCAAAGAAACAATGGTCATAAGCTTGATAAGGATGTTGATTGAAGGTCCTGATGTATCCTTGAAAGGATCACCAACAGTATCTCCGACTACAGCAGCCTTGTGAGCATCGCTTCCCTTACCGCCGGCAAATCCGCCCTCGATAAACTTCTTTGCATTGTCCCATGCTCCTCCGGCATTTGACATAAATATTGCCATCATAACACCGCATACAAGTGAACCGCAAAGCATTCCGCCGAGTGCTGCAGATCCAAGAACAAATCCTACAATAAGAGGAGTGACTACCGCCATTACTCCAGGAAGGATCATCTCATGAAGAGCTGCCTGTGTAGAGATTCCTACGCATGTCTTATAATCAGGTTTCTCTGTTCCCTGAAGGATACCCGGTTTCTCATGGAACTGACGACGTACTTCTTCAATCATCTTATTTGCTGCTTTTCCTACAGAGCTCATTGTGAAAGCTGAGAAAAGGAAAGGAAGCATTCCTCCGATAAGAACACCTGCAACTACAGAAGCATCAAGGATGTTGATTGCCTCAAGTTTTGCAACTTCTGAGTAAGAAACAAAAAGTGAAAGTGCCGTGAGGGCTGCGGATCCGATTGCGAATCCTTTTCCGATAGCGGCTGTTGTATTTCCGACAGCATCAAGTTTATCTGTGATATTTCTTACATTTTCATCAAGTCCTGACATCTCCGCAATACCACCTGCATTGTCGGCGATTGGTCCGTAAGCATCTACAGCGATTGTCATTCCTGTTGTTGAAAGCATTCCGACAGCTGCAAGTGCGATTCCGTACATTCCGAAGAATCCGTATGCAACAAGTACACCAATTACAATGAAAAGGATTGGAATTGCAGTTGATGTCATACCAACTGAAAGACCACTGATAATATTTGTTGCAGATCCTGTTTTAGAGCTCTCTGCAATCTGCTTTACACTCTTATATTTCTCTGAAGTGTACATCTCGGTAACCTTTCCGATTGCAGTTCCTACGATAAGTCCACAGAGGATAGCAAGGAACGCACTGAGGTTTCCAAAGAACATGTTGCTGAGTATAAACGAAGCGATTATCTCGATGATTGTTGCTCCGTACTCTCCGAGGTTCAAAGCCTTCTGAGGATCGGAATTGTCTCCACCTCTTACAAAGAAGGTAGCTACAACAGAAGCGAGAACTCCGATTGCTGCGATTACAAGAGGGAAGATAACATGATTCATTGTGAATCCGTCTTTTCCCGAAACCATATATGCAACTGCAAGTGTAACTGTAGAAACAAGAGCACCTACATAACTCTCAAAAAGATCGGCTCCCATTCCGGCAACGTCACCTACGTTGTCACCTACGTTATCGGCAATAACAGCCGGGTTTCTTGGATCATCCTCAGGGATTCCTGCCTCAACCTTACCTACAAGGTCAGCTCCGACATCGGCTGCCTTTGTGTAGATACCACCGCCGACACGGGCAAAAAGTGCTATAGAAGATGCACCGAGTGAGAATCCTGTAAGGATACTAACGCTCTCATTTGAAAATCCGCTTGTTCCGTTTATTATTATAAGAATAACACTGAGACCGAGGATACCAAGACCTACAACGCAAAGTCCCATTACGGCACCGCCTGAGAAAGCGATTGAGAGAGCTTTGTTCATTCCGCTCTCCTTAGCTGCGTTGGCAGTACGAACATTTGCCTTTGTGGCAACTGTCATACCGAAGAATCCTGCAAGTGTTGAAAGACAAGCTCCGACAGCAAAGCAAACAGCTGTGAGCCAATCGATACCTACTCCGAGAATCACAAACAAGATGATTGCGAATACTATAAGTACTTTGTACTCTGCGAACAAGAATGCTCTTGCACCGTCAGCGATATTTCCGGATATCTCCTTCATAGTCTCGTTACCGATCGGCGCATTGTTGATTGACACTGCTTTGACAACAGCGAAAAGCAACGCAATGATTCCGGCAATCGGTGCCAGATAAATCAAACTTTCCATAATTATAACTCCTTTTTCTTGTTATACAAAAAATTCCTGAATAATCAGGAACCATTGTGTTTAGCATTGTGAAGTATATCACCATGATTTTTGCAAGTCAACGAAAGTTATTTTTTTGTCAATAGTCATTTAGATTTATCCCAATCTATCTTTTTTTGCCCGTTGCCACCTTTTTTATCTTTTCCTGATATTTTTTAAGATCACTTCTGAAATTCTCCATCGCCTTGAAATCCGGCATTTTCACAAATCCAAAAGAAAGCTTGGAATTCTTGAATCCGCGCACTCTTTCCACCGCATGTCTCGTCCTTGTCTCCATGGTCTCAATAAGAAAATCCCTCTTCTCTTTGGCATAGTTTTCCCTCTCCAAATTGGAATCTTTCATATCCACCAAGGTGTCCTTTATCTTCTCTGCCGCAACACGACTTCCGTCTATGATAACACCGGAAAGTTTTTTTTCGGATACAGTTTCCATGAACTCTTCCATGTGCCTGTCAACACTTTCTTCTATAGAAATAACCATTCGTTCAAAATGGGTGAGTTCGGATACGGTCAATGTGAGATCCGCAACGAGAATCGCAAGAAGTACAATGCTGAGTATCTCCATCAAAACCGGAGGAATATAATCTATAACACCCACTGTGTTCGGCGAGAGAATATATACAACAAAAACGCCCGCCACACCAAAGCCGAACGATGCCGGGACGCAGATTCTTCCGTTTATGTTTAAAGGCATATCCCTGTAGTCCCACCAGTACGCATGGAATCTGACCTCAAGTATCCATGAGGTAAAATATTCGAGCACCGCGCTTCCGAAATATGCCACCAAAAATATCTGCCACCAGGTGAAATCTTTCGATATATTTTCTCCGACAAGATTTGCGATTATTGTGATGGAAGTAGCTCCGACGCCATATATCGGACATACCGGCCCATACAAAAAGCCCCTGTTTTCCCACTTTTTGGTCTTGACCATACAATATACGGTCTCAAATATCCAACCGAAAAAGCTGTATATGATAAACATAACAAAATATCTGCCAACTACCATTACTGTTTTCTCCCTCATTTCCCTCTATTTAATCATTACAATGTAATAGTATACAACTCTAAACGCAGTACCGCACTACTGCGTAAAAACTATATCCCTCTTGGGTCAAACTCCGGTATGAAACTCTCATCACAAGTCTCTCCATCCTGGATAAAGCCGTTTTCTATGCCGTTTTCAATAGCAAATCCGATGACCTCTTCGTAAGCGTCGTCGTTCAATTTTTTTAACAGTTCCTCATGTCCGATTCGCCTTGCCGTCTCTTCCTCTATCACCGGCGTATATTGGTTCATTATCGAAATATAAATGTTGTCTCCGTAGTCGTCAATAAGCATATTTATGAGTTCTTTGCTGTCTTTTTCATGCCCGGGTAATATCAGATGTCTGACTATGACGCCCCTTCTTATCAAAACCTCATTTTTTTCCAAAACATCTTCATCCATGTCGTTGTAATCGCAAGGTTTTATCTCGGTATCTTTATCGCCTTTCATATAAAATACAGGTCGTCCGGTCTGTCTAAACATCTCATCTATAGCCATTTTTGCAATTTTCTTATAGTCACTGCATCCCGACAGATCCCATGAAATTTTGTCCGAAATATACTTAAAATCCGGCAGATATACATCAATAAGTCCATCAAGAAGTTTAAGACTATCCGCTTTTATATATGAAGAAGTATTAAAGACAAAAGGCAGATCAAACCCTTCTTCCTTTGCTCTCCGTATCGCACTTGCCACCGTCGGAATAAAATGATCCGCCGTAACCAGGTTAATATTGTTTGCGCCTTTTTCCTTAAGAGCAAAAAATATGTCTATCAGTTTTTGACAATCCTCTTTTTCTCCCGACTTTTTTTCACCGTTTGCGTCCGATATTTCCGCACGACTTTTTGCAATCTTGTTGTTCTGACAAAAGACGCATCCCATAGTGCATCCCATAAAAAAAACAGCACCCGAACCGGATTTTCCAGATATACAGGGCTCCTCCCAAAAATGGAGGTCGGCCCTCGCAATCATAATCCGGTCAGTCATGCCGCAATATCCTATATTTTTTGTCCTGTCCACACCACAGTTTCTCGGACATAACGTACAATGCGAGTAATACTCGTCAATATTTGTCATTGATCTCATGTTGTAAAAATCAGATGTTTTCAATCTGCCAATCTATCGGTTTTTCACCGTTTGCCTCCAAAAATTCGTTAGCTTTCACAAAATGTCCGCAACCGAAAAAGCCTCTGTATGCCGACAACGGGCTTGGATGAGGGGCTTCCAAGATAAGATGATTCTTGTTGTTAAGCATCTTTGCCTTGTCCCTCGCATCTTTTCCCCAGAGCATAAAAACTATAGGTCTGTCCTCATTGTTAACCGCCCTTATGACAGCGTCTGTGAAGTATTCCCAGCCTTTTCCCTTGTGGGATTGCGGAGTATGAGCTCTGACGGTGAGAACCGTGTTCAAAAGAAGTACTCCCTGGTCGGCCCATTTTTTCAAATATCCGTTGTTTGGTATATAAAGCCCCAACTCCGAATTGAGTTCAGAATAAATATTTTTAAGTGACGGAGGCGCCTCCTCCCCCGGCAATACCGAAAATGAAAGACCATGTGCCTGATGCTCGTTGTGATAAGGATCCTGCCCGATAATCACAACTTTCACCTCTTTTAACGGGGTAAAATGAAGCGCATTAAATATATCCTCCGATGGAGGATATATTATATGTTCGTGGTATTCTTTTTTCACGAATTTGTACAAGTCAACATAATATGGCTTTGAGAATTCTTCGTGCAAAACCTCAAGCCAATCATTTGTTATCATTCCCATTTCAGTCTCTCCTGACAGGAACACCCCTGCCGGCAAGATAATCTTTAAGATCCTTTATCTCCATCTCTTTATAATGGAAAAGAGAAGCTGCAAGTGCCGCGTCGGCACCGCCTTCGGTGAGTGCATCATAAAAATGCTCCATCGTTCCTGCTCCACCGGAAGCTATAACCGGTATTGAAACAGCCTCAGATATTTTCTTTGTGAGTTCGATGTCATATCCGGCCTTCGTTCCGTCGCAGTCCATACTTGTGAGAAGAATCTCTCCCGCTCCAAGTTCATCTGCCTTTTTTGCCCATTCTATGGCATCTATTCCGACATCAATTCTTCCGCCGTGCTTATAAATATTCCAGCCGGAATTGTCCGCTCTTCGCTTTGCATCTATAGCAACGACAACACACTGGCTTCCGAACTTGTCCGCTGCTCTCGCTATGAGAGACGGATCGTCTATAGCAGATGAATTTATCGAGATCTTGTCCGCGCCCTCGCGCAAAAGAGTTCTGAAATCGTCAACTGTTCTGATTCCGCCGCCAACGGTAAAAGGTATAAAGACATTTTTTGCAACTGCCCTCACCATGTCCGCAACAGTGTTTCTGTTGTCGGAGGATGCTGTTATATCAAGAAAAACCACCTCGTCCGCGCCGGCTTTATCATATGCAGCGGCTATCTCAACCGGATCTCCAGCATCTTTTAAATCTACAAAATTTACTCCCTTGACCACTCTGGCATTTTTCACATCCAGACATGGAATTATTCTCTTTGTGAACATATTCTACTCCTAAATTTCAGAAAAGTTTTTAAGGATCGACAGTCCTACTTTTCCGCTTTTTTCCGGGTGGAACTGGCAGGCAAAAACATTGTCTCTCTCCACCGACGCATGTATGCGCGTACCGTAATCGATTGAGGCGGTAACGATATTTTCATCTTCTGCCTCGAGATAATATGAATGCACAAAGTATACAAATGGATGCTCCGGCAAATTTTTAAAAAGTCTTCCATCGTTTGACAAATCAAGCGAATTCCAACCTATATTAGGTATCTTAAGTCCCTTTGTATCAGGAATTTTCTTTATTCTTCCCTTTAGGATATTAAGACCTTCTACGCCTTCACTCTCATCGCTCCCCTCAAACAAAAGCTGAAGTCCGAGGCAAATCCCCAAAAAAGGTTTACCGCTTAAAACCACCTCATTCACAGGTCCGATAAGATCGTATTTTTTTATCTGTTCCATGGCGGTTCCGAAGGCCCCAACTCCGGGTAGTATAACCTTATCTGCTCTCATTATCTCATTTTGGTCCCTCGTTATAAGAGTTTCCTCTCCCAGAAGTGAGAATGCATTCTCCACGCTTTTTAAATTTCCGGCATCATAGTCTATTATTGCTATCATTAATCTGTAGTATAACCAAGTTCATTTACAATATTCAAAATAATCTTGGTATATTCCTCCCTGTCTCTTTCGTTGTATATCTCAACCGCTTCATCCTCCGTGAGATTGATGTTCTCAAGCTCTGTCACTATGAGTGCTCTGAGTTTCTCATACTCATCACCTATCTCATTTGCTGATGCCTCCTCTGCCAAGACATAGTACCGACCTATTGAGCATATCAAAGAATCGATAGCCATATCATACTGTTTTGCATACATCAAGTCAAAGTAATCTTCATATTTTGACTGAACTGATGCCAAAAGTTCAACCTTATATCTGAAGGTCTCATCATCACCTGTGTACTCTTTTCCGATCAATGACTCATAAGCCGTAACATAATCGCCCTCCGAATATGCCATTTTGGCGTTTCTCATTGTGAGTGTAGAGTCAAACAATCCCGTAAATACAACCACAAGAACTATAAATGATATGCCCATTACAAAAATAAGAATGACCGGAACCTTAGGAAGCGGCGCTGAAAGATCGAGTTTACTTGGATCAATTGGCTTCTTCTCTTTCTTAGGCTTAGGTGGCTTTTCTTTCTTAGGTTTTGGTTCCTTCTTAGGCTTAGGTTTCTTTTCCTTCTTTGGTTTTTTCTCTTTCTTTTTCTTTTCCTTCTTGCCCTTGTTATCGGCTGCGGCATCCGCCTCTATACCTTCCAAAATAGCAAGATTTTCGTCGGTGAGTTCACCGATTCCGTTTTCTGCGGCAATGTCTTTTCCGTCAAGTTCCTCATCCTCGTCGTCATCACCGAAAAGTATTCTGGCAAGCTTTGCAAGGAAACCCTCGCCCTTTTCCTTTTTATCCTTTTTCTTGCCCTTTTTGTCGTCTTCCAAACCTTCCGGAGCAACCTCCACAGGCTCGACATCATCTCCGAAATCATCAATTCCAAGTCCCGAGAGATCCTCTAGAACACTCTCAAGATCTTCCTCGCCATCGGTACCGTCGGATGCAACTGTCTCGCCCTCATCCACGGCCTTCAAAAGGTCGCCGATTTCTGACAAATCTTCTGAATCGCTTCCGTTTTCAAGAAGGTCCATCAGTTCCTCTGAGTTCTCGACATTTTCATCCGCCAGCTCAAGTTCCTCGCCCTGCGCGTCGTCAGATGAATTCTCATCTGATACATCTTCTTCGCCTTCTCCTATGGTTCCGGCAGAATCTTCATCATCTACAATATTTGAACCCGCAGTCTCCTCGGTATCTTCAGCATCTTCAGCTTCTTCATTTTCCTTACTGGCCTCGAGACTCTCCGCAGCCTCATCCAAAGAAGCCTCAATGGAGCTCTTTTCTTCTTCCTCGTCGTCCAAAAGTTCCATGGCACGGCTCAAAATATCATCCGCATCTCCGGAACCGCCTTCATCAGGGCGCTCTAAAGGAGCCTCCTCGTCACCGGTGGCTTCTATATCCCCCTCTGAACTATCAGAAAAGTTCTCTCCTTCAGATGATTCACTGTTCGAGAAAGCTTCATCCGAATTGCTTATGGCAGAAAGTTCCTCCTCCGATATGTCATCATCGGAAGATGTTACTCCGTCAAGCTCCATCTCAAACTCTCTGAGAAAAGCATCGTCCTCTCCGCCTTCCTCAGCCAAAAGCTCACTCTCGAATTCATCTATAAATTGTTTATCGCTTTCCGACGGTTTACGTCTCTCATAGCGATTGTCCCTGCGATATCCCGGGGTCTTCGATCCACGATTATCTTTTTTTATAACCCTTCCGGCCGAACTGTCCGATACTGCGTTCAGCAGGGAATCCAAATAATCCTCTGTTTTGCTCAATGGGACTTTCCTCCAAACTCCAAAAAGAGGATGTGACAAATATCACATCCTCTTTAAATTTCTCTGACTATACGTTTGCTTCGATCAATTTGTCAATAGCATCTACAAGATTACCGATCTCAGGCTTTGTAAGCTGTGCATCCGCACCGAGCTTCTCACCTTTTCTCTTCATCTCCTCATTGACAAGAGATGAGAAAATAATGAGCGGTATGTCTTTAATCTCTTCATCGGTCTTCGCAAGCTTCGTGAGTCTGTGTCCGTCCATGATAGGCATCTCAATATCTGTGATTATGCAATGTACCTTATCCTTGACATTTCCTGCAGCTTTAAACTCGCAAAGTTTATCCCATGCTTCCTGTCCGTTTGCATTTACTATAAGCTTCGTATATCCTGCTTTCTTTAAGCAGTCTGTGATAAGCTTGCTCAAAAGCGGAGAATCCTCTGCAATAAGAATCGGTGAATCGCTTCTGTCTCTAGGTGTGTAATCATCGAGATCTGTAACCTTAAGTCCTGTCTCAGGACTTATGTCCGAAACAATCTTCTCGAAATCAAGAATAACAACAAGCTTATCATCAAGTTTGATAACTCCGGTAGAAACTCCGTTGTCCTCAGCATTGATTGTTGAATCAGGCTTTATAATATCTTCCCATGAAACCCTGTGAATTCCGACAACATCATCAACATGGAATGCAATATTCAACTTGTTGAAGTTCGTAATTATGAACAATCCCCTTTCCGGGCTTCCTTCTCTTCCGAGGCAGCTATAAAGGTTTATGACTGTTATCATGAGATCACGCGGCATAAATATTCCTTCAACGCTAGGATGTGCATTCGGTATAGGTGTAACCGGCTGATAAGATAAAATTTCCTTAATCTTAGCTACGTTGATTCCGTAATGATTATTCCCCAGTGAAAATTCAAGTACCTCCAGCTCATTCGTTCCACTCTCTAAGAGTATATTAGTATCCATACATCATCCTCCCACAACTTCACGCGGCATCATATTTAGTTCCAAAGTACCACGTATCTTAAATAATATTATCATATCTCGTCTGAAAATAAAATATATTTTTTATAAATTTTCTAAAATAATATGTTATTTGTCTCATCGTTCATTGTAACACTTAATCCAAGACTTTCAAAGTCTTCGCACGCACCTTCCACTACGGAAAATAGTAAAACCGTATCAACCGACTCGCCTGGGGCAAGTTCTCCCTGGTATGTGCTCAGATCATTCATGAGAAGCGTCGTTATTGAACTCCCCACAGATTCATCATCCACCAAAAGCTTAAACCTAGGTTTTGCATTCAGAAGGTCAATATTGTAGGTATTGGAAGAATTGTTATTTAATCTAATATTTACGACAAAATAATCTCTTCCCGAATCCGCTGTCATGGAAAATACTTCATCCTGTATATACTCGGAGGTAATGTCATATCCCATATACTCGGCTGTCACCTGTCCCAGATCCAAGGCTTTCGAAAGGTTCTCTATCGAACCGTACCCTTCACCGTTATAAGTCTGATCGGATCCGAAGACGCTTGAATCTGTGCCTTCGGACTGTGTGTCGCTCTCAGGCATACCCTCATCCGAGGTAATATCCTCCGATTCAAGAGCCTCATCCTCTGTCAGATCGGCAACCTCTTCGCTTTCCACCTCGGTCTCTTCAACCAGAGATTCAGGATTTACATATACTATTCCATCACTTTGATACGTATTATATTTTGCAATAACATGAGCGCTGTAGCTCACTATCGAGTCCTGTTCTTCCTCTGTGAGTTCATACAAAGCCTCACCGCAACCGGTAGTTGTAATAAGCACAGAAACAAGAAGCATCGCAATCATTGCTCTATTCTTTTTCAAGGCCGTACCTCTTTTCATTTATAGGATGATAGTATCATTTTATGTATAAAGTTACAACAATTTTAAATTATTTCAAATGCGAAGTCTCAGTGGTGTCCATCTCCATCCAGAATTCGACTCCGTCAGTGTGATTTTTAACTCCGCACTCTCTGTGATGCGAATCCATTATCGCCTTTACTATGGACAGTCCGATACCACTTCCGCCGTATTCTCTTGTTCTCGCTTTGTCAACCTTGTAAAACTTGATCCAGACTTTGTCTATATCCTCCTCAGGGATAGGTTTTCCTGTGTTAAATACACTCACCCTTACAACATCGCCCTTGTCCTCATAGCTGACATTTATCTTTTTCTCGCCCTCACAGTGGTGGATGGCATTGCTCATATAGTTCGTTATTACTTCCTCTATCATGAACTCGTCGCCCCATACATACAGAGGTTTGTTGGCATCAAAAGTTATCTCTATTCCGGTCTGTCCCGCCAGAATATTCTGAGCGTTTATCACGCCGTTTATAAGTTCGGTCATATCAAAACGCTCCATCGATATCATATTGTTTCCGAATTCAAGCTGGTTTAACGACAAGAGTTTTTTTACCATCTGGTTCATCTTGTCGGTCTCATCCATTATGACATCACAATAAAAATTTCTACTCTCCTCGTCGTCGTTAATGCACTCTTTGAGCCCTTCCGCATATCCGGAAATAAGTGCAAGCGGTGTCTTTAACTCATGGGATACATTCGAGAGGAAATCTTTTCTCATCTCATCGATCTGTTCCTTCTTCTCGATATCGATTTTGAGTTCATTGTTTGCACTCTTCAATTCGGAAATTGTATTCTCGAGATTCTCGGACAGTTCATTCATGTTTTCTCCGAGAATATCTATTTCTATATTGCTCCTGCCAGTGTATTTTGCCTCGAAATCGAGGTCTGCCATTCTCTTTGATATATCAGCCAGCTGAAGGATTGGTCTGGCCACCTTCCTCGAAATAAAAAGGCTTATAACTATTGCAATGACCACGGCGACCATCCCGCTGTATATCATAAACTCATTCGAAATATCACTGCTCGCTTTTAACGATTCAAGCGGCGTCCTTATCATTACAAGATTCTCATCCGTCAAGGTTCCCCACAAAATGAGATATTCCTCGCCAAGCCTGTCATCCTTCTGTTTCTGAAGGGTGTATCTGTCATCGTAAATCAAAAGTTCAGCCCTTTCAAGGTCAAGTCCGAAAAGGGCTTCCATAAACTGCATACGCATCCTGTCACTGTCACCTGAAGCCAGTATGGATTCTCCGTCCGGGCTCATAACAAGAATCGAGAGGTTCCCATTGCTTGCCATAGATTCAAATGTAACCGCATAATCATCGCTCTCCAACGTTCCGTCATTCGCAGCCTCATATATTGACTCAAATCCACTTATCATGCTGTTCTCTTTGTTTGTGATATAGTATTCCTCCAAAAAAGTCACGTTCATAAAAATACATATACCGATTACAAGAGCGATAACAACAATAAACGATATGATCATTTGAAATGTCAGGGACATCCTTTTTCCGTTTTTCATCCGGCTTTTACTCCTCTTATAATGCGCACACAACACCAGATATTATCTTATGCCTCGAATTTGTAACCCATTCCCCAAATGGTCTTGATGTAATCACCCTTTTCGCCCATCTTGCTTCTGAGCTTTTTGACATGGGTATCTATCGTTCTGGCATCCCCGAAATAATCGTAATTCCATACGTTATTCAATATTTTTTCTCTCGACAGAGCTATTCCTTTGTTCTCTATGAAATATGTGAGAAGTTCAAACTCTTTAAAGCTTAGCTCGATTGCTTCGCCGTCGACTTTTACCTCATGAGCAGCCTTGTCAACAACGATTCCGCCTATCTCTATAACATCCTCGTTGACACTCTTGTTTGAACGTCTAAGTATAGCTTCCACTCTTGCGACAAGAATCTTCGGGCTGAACGGTTTTGATATATACTCGTCAACTCCCAGATCGAATCCCATAAGTTCATCGCTCTCGTCACTTTTTGCAGTAAGCATTATAACGGGAATTTTCGAAGTCTCTCTGACTTCTTTGCACACTTCCCAACCGTTCATCTTCGGCATCATAACATCCAGAATAATGAGCGCTATGTCCTTGTCAGAGTAAAATTTGTCAAGCGCTTCCTCTCCGTTTTCTGCCTCCACAACATCATATCCGCTCCTTATAAGGAAATCGCCTACAAGTTTTCTCATTCTACTCTCATCGTCAACTACTAAGATTTTGATCTTGTCCAAACTAAGCACCTCTCTGTCTCTGTCATCAATATTGTCAGCATCAATTGTCAATACCCAACTCGGATTCTTTTTCTCTGATTGCAGCCTCCCTGTCATTCAGTTCACTTTCCCAATTGGAGTACTTGTTTATGATTTCTTCTTCATAGTTCAGTATCGTTGTGCTGCCTCTTGTATAGCTTATCGCAAACATTCCGACTACTATCACGGCAAGTATTATATTTAAAAAAACGCTAAGGCCTAAAGTCCCCTTTCCGGCTTGTTTTGTCTTCTTTGAGGACTTTTCTTTCTCGGTTGTTTTATCACTCTCTGAGACAACCTCGCCCTCGAAAATATTCTTTTCGGCGTCCCTTCTTTTAAGTTCTTCCTTTGCTGCCTCCTCGACACTTCTCGCTCTGTTCTCAAAGGCATCCTTCATAAGAGCAGATGTGTCAAGCCCCGCGGCAACAGGTATCGCAGGTATCTCATCCAGCCTGATAGTGGGTTTTGTCTTGAGATAATCCTGCAATTCAACCAAAAATGCATACCCCACAGGAGTCTCGAACATTTTCTGCTTTATCATTTTCTGATATAGTTCAAGCACTTGCGCCGGGTTTCCCTTGTCGATTTTTCCCTTCAAAAAACGGACACTCTCAGCTTCTTTTCTCGCTCTGGCAGCGCTTTTTTCATCAGTAAAAAGAAATCCTTCTATTATCGAATATGTTTGTTTAGCCATATTTATATAAATCTTTTAAGTCTGTTTGTCATTTCCTCTTCGCCGATAATGTGGTTTATAGTCCACAAATCCGGCGAATTGGCCTGTCCTGTCACACCGATTCTGATAACCTCGGAAATATCTGCAACGCTTCCCTTGAAAGCATCAGGATTTGCCTTGTAAGCCTTCATATCCGACGCATATCCAAGTTCGTCTGCTATCTCCTTCATCTTATTAAACCATGTATTGTTGTCGTCTTTGTGATCATATTTATTCAGATAAGCCTCTATAACCGACTTTACCTCGCTCTTGTCAAGTTTGAACTCATCCTTAGGATCCTCTGCGACAAAGAAATATCTAATCATCTCTGCCATCTGCGATGCATAGGCAAAATCTTTTCTTCTTCTCTTCTGTCCGATTCCCATGCAAAGTCTGAATACAGAGAGAACTTTTTCCTTGTCGGAAACCCACTCCTTGACCTCTGTTACATCATTTGAATCGGCCCAATCCTTAAAGAAATCGTATATTTCATACTCCGAAAGTTTTGAGAGCTCGTTCTTGCAGATATCATGAAGCTTGTCCTTGTCAAAAAGGGCTCCAGACTTACTCATCTTCTCAACCTTGAACGGAAATTCGTTTATATCCTTATCCGGGAACTTCTCATGCCACTCCTCGAAGTTTGAGTTTAAAAGTGTCAGAAGATAAACCTTCATACAATACGGGTGATATCCGTCTTTTCTGTAGTAATCGAGTGAGAGCTCAGGGTCTTTTCTCTTTGAGAGTTTTCTCTTTCCGCCCGTCTCCTCGTCGAATTTCATAAGATGAGCCGTATGTGCATATTTTGGCATCCTGAATCCCAAAATGTTGAAAAGTTCATAATGGATAGGTGCTGAAGCCAACCACTCTCCACCTCTTACAACAGTTGTAGTTCTCATGAAATGGTCATCAATCGCATGGGCAAAATGATATGTAGGTACTCCGTCCTTTTTCAAAAGAACAATATCATGTATGTTCTGTGGGAGTTTTACCTCTCCCATTATCTCGTCCTTAAATACAATCTCAGCGCCCTCAACGCCCTGCGAGCGAAGTCTAAGCACATATTCCTTACCTGCATCGAGGTTTTCTTTTACCTGCTCTAAAGTAAGATTTCGGCATGTTGCGAACTTTCCGTAATATCCGGTCAAAATTTTTGCCTCATCCTGCTTCTTTCTGACGGCCTCAAGTGTCTCCTCTGTACAGAAACAAGGATAAGCCAAGCCCTTCTTTACAAGGTCCTTCGCAAATACGTGGTAATAGTTTACCCTCTGTCTTTGGAAATAAGGGCCGTACTTGTTCTGTGGGGCGTCATCCGAAAACCCTGCTCCCTCGTCAAACTCAAGGCCAAAGTATCTGAGCACGTTTATAATGATGTCCTCTGCTCCCTCAACTTTTCTCTTGAGATCTGTGTCCTCTATTCTAAGATAAAAGACTCCGTCAGTTCTGTGTGCGAGTCTCTCATCAACCATGGCACTGTAAAGATTTCCCAGGTGAATAAAACCTGTAGGGCTTGGTGCCATACGTGTCACTTCCGCCTTTTTTGGAAGTTCTCTCTCGGGAAATATTTTCTCCACTTCCTCCGGGGTC
>JAILHT010000096.1 GCA_024695665.1 Lachnospiraceae bacterium | reverse complement strand
CAGTGTGAGAAAGAATGTTTGGAGTGTATCGAAAGGCATCTTCAGCATTTCTGCGATGTATATATGAAAAAGTGAGATAGGAGTAGTTGTGAGAGATATATTTGAGTTTTTGAATGCTGCATTGCCTTGGATAGCAATGGGGCTTTTGCTTGCAATCTTTTTTGTAAGTGTAACGAGACGAAAAAAAGATAAAAACAGAAATGAAGATTATGCTTCAGAGGGTATGAGTATAGGAATGTGCTTTGGCGTTGCCGTGAGTACTGCACTTCATGTCAATATCGGGCTTGGAATTATGATAGGTATGGTCCTTGGATATATCATCGGTTCAATAATAGAAAAAACAAAAGAGAGTTGAGCATAATGAATTAATTGCAGCAATAAAGGTTTTATTATATGGAGGACATTACGATGAAAGAGAAGTTTATTAAGTGGATGCCTTTTATTGCGCTTACTTTTTTTGTGACAGCTGTGTTTTTGATTGCCGATGGACATTTCTGGAATGGAATCGTATTTATCGGTGCCGGAGCAAGTCTTTCTTCTGCTACAGCAATTTATAAAAAAAACAATGCTTCTGACGAAAAAGAACAGTCAATGAAAAAAGTTTTTCTCCAATGGAATACAGGTCAGGAGGAGACTTTGATTATGAATGATTACATCGCATATTGCGGGCTGGACTGTGAGACCTGCGAAGCTCGTCTGGCTACGGTTAATAACGACAATGAACTGCGGATAAAGGTGTCGAAAGAATGGTCAGAGCTTAATGGAGTGGAGATCACACCGGAAATGATCAACTGTTCCGGTTGCCGGATTCCGGGAGTAAAGACAGTGTACTGCGATTCTTTGTGTCCGATCAGGCAGTGCGCGAAAGAAAAACAGATGGAGACCTGCGGTGGCTGTCCGGAAATGAAGTATTGCGAAAAGGTCGGGGCTATTATCGGAAACAATCCTGATGCACGGGACAGGCTCGAAATAGCCGGGAGTGAATGAAGATAGAATATGTAAGGTATCGTGCGAGGAAGGTAAAAATGGAAACGAAGATAAAAAAGTATGTTGTTTTAAGTTATCTTGTGTTCTGGTTTATGGTTCTAGGTATCTGTGGGACGGCAAGTATGGTATTTCACTGTCCGCCAGTTGTGATGCGTATTTTATCAAATGTATGTGCATGGGCACCGACAATAGTGTTGTTGGTTGGATTTAAGTATTTCTGCCCGATGGATACAGTTGCAGATTTCTATAAAAGAGCATTCGGAGGAAAGATTTCCTTCTTTTCACTAGGAGCATCTGCAATTATCACGTTTTTTGCAACTGTATTTACAGTGTTTGTTCTGGGATTGATCCAAGGGAAAGGATTTGAATCTTATTGGAGTATGGGGACATATCCATTTTGGGCATCATTTTTATTTTCGGTTACCACTGGTCCGACTGGAGAAGAATCCGGGTGGCGCGGATATTTAAGACCATATCTAAACGGAAAATACAGTTTTTTTAAGGCATCGGTAATACAGGGAGTAATATGGGCATTCTGGCACACGGTACTGTGGTTCGTTGATTCAGATTTTATGGGGATCCAGATGATCCCATATGTCATATCTAATGTCGTTGTCATGACGGGGCTTTGTTTTATTATGAACTTCTTTATGGAAAAGCATGACAATTTGATCTACGGCATCGTCATACATTTTTGCTTTAATTTCTTGTATTGTTTTTTGCAAGTGGATATATGGTTCTATGTAATCCTGTCAGCAGTATATGTGATGATAATTGCTATGCTATGTCTGACAAGAAAGATGATGGGAAGCAGTGCATTTGACAGGTGATTTATACTCGTGAGCGGAAAGATTTTCTGCCCACGAGTATAATTATGCGATGCGGCGAGTAAGGTATTTTGCCACTTCGTGGCACGCGTCTTGCGCAGGCTCACGAGCAAATGTTTTTGCTCGTGAGTATAGTATATGCAAACGGATTATCACCCGGAAAGAATTGGGGATTTGAATGAATAAGAGAATCAGGCAGTATGTCGGAATCATTGCTGCAATAGTAACATATTACATAGTCCATGAGGGTGCACATTTGATCTGTGCCTGTATTTTTGGAGTATATAAGCATGTTTATTTTAAGGGAATAGGTGTGCAGGTAGATGTTTATAGGAAAAAAATGACAGATACCGAATTAGGCGTTTTTTGTCTGGCAGGAGCAGCAGCCACTCTCTTTGCGGGATATAGTTTAGCATATTGTTCCGGAAGCTTTTGCAAGATTAAAAGTAAACTGGTACGGGCAGCTTTGTATTATATAACGATTGCACTTCTGATGCTTGATCCGTTGTACCTCAGCATAATATGCCCTCTTGTAGGAGGCGGAGACATGAATGGGATTAAACTCATATTTCCGGAAGTAGTGGCGCGAGTGGTGTTTGGTATGTTGTTTATCATAAACGGTGTTCTTTTTTGGAAAAAAGTATTGCCAAGCTACAAAATGGCTTTTAGTGAATAAGGAGGTAAATAGAATCATTATGCCGGTAGAAGTTAATCCAAAGGAAACAAGCCGGGCTTTCGCATATGAACTGTGGATGCAGGCTCCAAATCCGATGGTTACGTTTTTCAAGACCATTGATGTAACAGAACTGATACGGACGAGCAGGAAAAGAGGATTGAAGTTCAACATGCTGATGGACTACTGTATTGGGAAAGCTG
>JAILHT010000087.1 GCA_024695665.1 Lachnospiraceae bacterium | reverse complement strand
ACATTACACATTTCAAAATCAAGCCTTGAAAAATTTACCGATACCGGCACATACGGAACTCCCCTTCTCTTGCGCTCACCGATATCTGAACATACCCTCTCAACGATGAACATATCAAGCTTATGTATTTGGGCATTCTTTTCGAGCGCTCCGATAAACTGATCCGGTGAAATCATTCCCAAATCCGGATCATCCCATCTCGCAAGCGCCTCAGCTCCGCACAGCTGCTCAGTTAATGTCCTGACCACAGGTTGATAGTAAACTTTAATCCAACCATTCTCCAGCGCTTTGTCAATATTTTTAATGACATACTGCGCCATCGACTTTTTAGTCATTTTACTCCTAGTCATACACTCTACCTATTTACCCTTCAAGATAGTATAAGAGTACCACAAAATAGACTAAAAGTACACTTAATATAGCTGTTGTCTCTTTTGTATCCTAACACTTTATTCCCAAAGCGCTTGCCCAGTCAAAAAGCTTTCCCGCCACCTTACAGTGATGAGCAACCTCCTCGTCCGTCATTCCATGAATGATAGGTTCTGAATACAGCTGCCACATAGCAGATACAATGACATGCAGTTCCAGTCTTGTCACGGTTTTATCCGCGAGTCCTCTTTCCTGGAGTTCCTTTAGATAGTCATAATCGATATCCGACATCTTGTAGAGCCATTCATCATGGAAGTGACTGTATTTTGTCCCTTCAGAGCATTTGAGGATGAGCTCCAGACCGTCCTTCATCTCAAGCAGCCTGGAGTACCATATCATGGTATTCCCCTCGGTATTGATCCATACACCCACAAGGTCTTCATCCGACAATGTCCTTGGATCGATCTGTTTGGACTCGTTTAATATATTGTTCATGCTATCAACCGTATCTTTAACAACAGCCTCAAAAAGTTCCTCTTTGCCTTTATATCTCTTGTACACAGCGCCGGTTGTAACACCTGCCTCCTTACATATCTCAGATAACTGAGCACGCAAAAATCCGTGTTCCTTAAAATTTTTCTTCGCACTGGCCAACAGTCTTGGATCAATACTTGTATCTCTATTTGCCATATTTAACCGATTTTCCTTTTACACCAACCTATGTCTGAATTCTTAATCCTAACAAAATTCTTGTAGATTACACCTGAAGACATAAGTTCATCATGTTTTCCTTTTTCAACGATTTTACCATCACTTACAACAAGAATGCAATCGGCATCCCTTATAGTCTTAAGCCTGTGAGCAATTATAATGAGCGTCTTTCCTCTGCATAACTCGCTTATAGCAGATTGTATTGCCGCCTCATTGTCAGCATCGATGCTCGCAGTCGCCTCGTCAAGAATAACTATAGGTGCATCCTTCAATATACATCTGGCTATGGATATACGCTGCTTCTCACCACCTGAAAGAGAGGCTCCTCCTTCCCCGACCATTGTGTCGAATCCCTCCGGAAGAGACATTATAAAATCATAACAACGTGCTTTCTTAGCCGCTTCGATAACTTCCTCGTAACTTGCTTCCGGTCGTCCCATAAGTATGTTGTTGTATATCGTATCCTTGAAGAGATAAACATTCTGAAATACCATACTTATCTGTCTTAAAAGTGATGAAAGACTCACATCTTTTATGGAATCCCCATTTACGAGAATCTCACCGGAATCTATATCCCAAAATCTTGCTATAAGATTTGCCAGGGTTGTTTTTCCACTCCCCGACGGTCCTACAAGCGCTATTATCTCACCTTCTTTGACCTCAAATGACACATTTGAAATAGTTTCCTTTGAATCATATGAAAAACTTACATTTTTGAATTCCACGGTAGGTATACCCGGGTGACACCCGGAGACATTCCTTTCGCTGTCATCCGGAAGTTCTGCCTCGTTCATCACTTCCTCTATCCTGTCCAGGCATTTATCCATGATTGTCATTTTTTCGGAATCCATATAAAGCACTTTAAGCGGAACAAAAACATCTAAAATAAATAACATTATTCCAAGAAAATATGTGATATTTATACTTCCGTTCAAATAGAGAATTGTCGCCACAACTCCGATGAGCGACGAACATATTTCAAAGGCTGCATTTATAGCAAATCCCCATGGCACCTGGCACTTCTCAAAATGAAGACTCTCCTCACACGATTTGTCAAAGTTTTTCTTCATCTCCTTGGATTTTTCTCCGATGAGATTGTAGGTCTTTGTTATTCCTATTCCCTCCACGTAATCAAGCACCGCATTTGTAAGATTCTCACTCTGCTCCTGTCTTGCGAGAGAAAGCGCTATTCCACTTCTGTACTTTCCTTCTCCTATAGCCGTGATAATGGCTGATCCCCCCAAAGCGACAAGTCCCATGAAAGGATCAAACACAAACATAAATATTATAAATATAACAGCCGAAAAATAATAACTTATGGAATCCGCAAGTGTCATCATCGAATTCTCTTCTATAAATACCATATCGGTCGACAAAACTGAGCTTATCTTTCCGATATTTCCGCTTGTAAAATACCCCATCGGCAATCTTCTCAAATGCTCTCCCAATTTTATTCTGATGTCCGACATGAGCAAAAATCCCGCGGCAGACTGCAGCCTGTCCGATATGTGTATCGCAAGTGCCTGAAGGAGAACGCACGAAAAAAGCATTATTCCATATCTCAAAAAATCTCTGTTCTCCAAGGACTCTTTTACAAAGCCATCTATCAAAAATACTGCAAGCACTATAGCTGCATTCTGAAGCAGTGATTTTATAAATGAAAAAATGAACGCCACTTCTATACGAGTCTTATATTTTCCGGACATATTTATTATTCTTTTTATCGATCCGATCATGCCGATACCTCCTTTACAGCCACCTTATTATCACCGCTTGTGACATGCCAGTCTTTTGCACCTACGGACAATTCCCAAAGTTCCTTATATTTAGGGCAACTTTTTAGCAACTTCTCATGGTTGCCACAGTCTTTTATCTGACCTTTATCCATGACCACAATATTGTCTGCATTTTTAATCGAATAAAGTCTGTGTGCAATCACTATAACCGTCTTATCGCCTATAAGCTCCGCTATGGCACGATTCATTTTTTCTTCGTTTTCCGGATCCATAAATGCAGTAGCTTCGTCAAGAACAATGATAGGGGCATTTTTTAAAATTGCACGGGCCAAAGCTATTCGCTGTCTCTCCCCACCGGAAAGCATCTTTCCGGAGTCTCCCGCAATGGAATCTATACCATTTTCAAGTCTTAGTAAAAAATCCCCGCACTGCGCTTTTTTCGCCGCCTCAATAACTTCTTCTCTCGATGCCTCCGGCTTTCCGATTCTTATGTTTTCGAGGATGCTCATATTAAACAAAAACTGTTCCTGCGATACAAAAGATATCTGGTCATTCAAGCTCTCGAGTGTCATATCTGTTATATCCTGCCCGCCTATTTTTATGCTTCCGGACGATATATCATAAAAATGAACCAACAGTTTTGCAAGTGTTGATTTTCCGCTTCCTGACTCCCCCACAAATGCAGTTATGGAGTTTGCATCAATATCAAGACTTACATTTTTTATCACATCTGTTTCGCCATTATAAGAAAAAGTGACATTTTCGAATCTTATGCTTTTGTCTTTACCTTTAAACTCATTTGTCCCCTGCATAAGCGGTGCCGCCGACAATATATTTTCCAGTGTTTCAATCTTATATTTGAGCTGTGGCAACACACTCATATAGGACATTGCCTTCATAACTGTCGGTCCAACTGAAAATGCCATACATAAAATCAAAAGGAAATCCGAAAAAGCTGATGCACCGCTATATACAAAATACCCTCCGACAGGCAGCGTAAAAAGAGCAACACAAGGAAGAAAACTTCCGTATAAAGCCATCCACGGCCAACACATTTTGTACCATGCCAGCGTGTAATCTCTGTACCCCATTACATCGGTGGAGAATCGCTTGTAACTCTCACCATCTCTGCCGAAAATTTTTACAACTTCCATACCATTTATATATTCAACAATTGTTTCATTCATTTTCCTGGCTGCCGCATAATAGTCTCCCATCTTGCCGGTGCCGGCCTTATACATTGCCATCATAGCTATCACACCTAACGGCAGCGAGGCTAGTGATAAAAGTGCAAGCTTCCAGTCAACGAAAAACATAGCGACCATTACAATTATTGGAACACAAACATTTGAAAATCCTTCCGGAAGTGCGTGTGCCAGAAGCAGTTCCATATTGTCTATATCATCGATAAACACTTTTTTTAAGGGTCCCACACCGAGTTCTTCAATAACTCCCAGTGGCAATTTCTCGAGTTTTCCCTGAAGGGATACTCTTAGATTTTTCAATGTGTGATAAGCGCTGTAATGAGACTGTATCAACCCGTAAATATACAAAATCATATATAAAAGACCACATGCCAGAAAAACCGCTATCCAGGTTAAATATGATATCAATTCACCCTCACCGCTCAATGCATTGTCAATCATTTTGTAGACAGCAAAAAATTGAACCACGTTAAAAATTAATCCTGCTACCAAAAAAAACATGGCAAGAAAAGTGTACTTTTTATACTCTCCCGCGTACTCCAGCACTTTTTTAAACATCATTTACCTCCTTTTATCGATAATTAGATTATCAATCGTTTAAAATTTTAGTGCCATGAAACCATGGCACTTAATTTAATATGATCCGAAAGACACTATATTTAACCAAATTGCAAAACCTATTATCAAATAATCAACCATTCTCATTCTTACATCGACCAAACTTGTTCGCTTAGTAGATGCACCGAGTCCTCGACAAAGTGAAGCGGCAGACAACTCATCCGCTATTATTACCGTATCCGACAACAACGGTACAATAGTACACTCATATATGAACGAAGGCCTGGTCAATATATTTTTTAAGTTCAATGCAAATCCTCTGAACTTCATCGCATTTTGTATATTTTCCCACTCTTCGACTATTGTTGGGAAAAACCTGAACATTACCGAAAACGGTATAGTTATTTCACCGGGAAAATGCATTTTGTCGAAGGCCACCAACAATTCGGATACTTTTGTCGTCTTAATAATAAGAGCAAACGCCATAAGCACCGGCAAAAACATCCTGAACACTATTATCCCCATGATGAATATTCGCAACCCTTCAGGTACTTCCATCAGAAAAACCAGTATATTCAGAGAATATAACACGCCATATACCATAAGCATCTTAACGGCGAAGACATACTGTCTTCCATTGATAAGCATGGCAAACATAAAGAAAAATAAAATGCTCTGATACAAGGTCCTTGATTCTTTCAAAGCGGCAAAACTACATAATACAAAGACCGCCATTTTTGTTCTGGGATCTATTCTTATAAAGCCGTCCCCTTTAAAGGATATATCACTGATCATTATGCGATTCCGGCCTTTTCAAAATGTTTTGCATTCATATTTACACCAATGCGTCCTCCTATATATCCTCCGACAAGTGCAATTGCTATCTGTACAAAGAAGAACCAAAGCGGTGTAGCCGCGTCAATTCTGTCAGCATATTCCTGTCCGTAATACTGTACGCACACATTTAAGAAGTTTTCTCTCGCAAAAAACAGTGAAAGGAAAGGTCCTTCCGTTGCACAAGCAAATATGACATAGCTCACTCTTATTCCCGTATGACTGTAATCGGTTTTTGAAAGTATAATCTGTGCCACAATTCCAAGTGCAACAACGTATACCAGCACCATAGCTGACGAAGCGGACATTACAAATCCCGCCAATACGGATAGTATGATAACTGCTCCTTTTTTAGGCACTTTCGTTATATACAAAGTATAGACAGGCCCGAGCACAATCCCCGCAATTAAAGGCAGAATAAGATATACCGGTATAAATATTCCCGTAATTGACGCCATAATGCAAACAAGTGCCACATAGAGCACCGCAAACACTCCCGCCATAATCAAATCTTTGGTTTGTAACTTTTGTTCTCTCATAATAATCCTCCATTTTGTTTATTACCTATAAAAAATTCCTATATTTTATTGGTTGATTTTTAAAAATCTATATAGTTTTTGCTTTGAATCATCATTCAACTTATAACAATCCGTTATCTCCCCCTTTTTCATACATATGACATTATCCATAGTTGATAAAACCAACTCCATATCATGCGTTATCACAAGAATTATTTTCCCCATATTTGCCAAAAGCTTCATCAACTCCGACACTTCAACCATATGTTTATAATCCAAACCGCTGGTGGGCTCATCAAAAATGATAACCTGCTTGTCCGCCGCTACCGCTCCTGCTATCGCAACTCTCTGCTTTTGTCCTCCCGAAAGAGATATCGGATGCCTGTCCTTTACCTCAGTAAGATCCATCATTTTAAGAATTTTCAATCCTTCTTGCCTGCATGCATCAACATCAAATACCCCTTTGTATTTTTCTCTCAGCGAGAGCATGACTTCATTCAAAACACTGTCTGCAAAAAGCTGCGTATTTACATCCTGCATAACCATAAAACTCTCCCTGATCCTGTCATCTTTTTTCAGTCGTTTTGAGTTCTCGGTGATTCGATCTTTACACTTTTTATTGATTCCACACAGACATTTAGCAAACGTTGTTTTTCCCGCTCCGTTAGGACCGATCAGGGCGGTAATCTCTCCTGACTTAAGGTTTAGATTTTCTATGTCTATCCCATCTCCCTTCTTCCCGTAACTGAATTTCATTTTTGAGACTCTTATATCTCTCAAAGCCTTATTCATAGGTTTACCCGTCACTGCAGATTCTCCTCTGTCAGTCAGCTTTTGCCGGAAAACTTCTTCTATGGAAAAAGTTCTAAGTCCAAGTTTTCTCATCTCGTCTACAGTAAGTTTTTCAAGTTCTTCTTTCTCCATAACAAAATCCAGTTTTCCGTCTCTCATCACAAACACTCTGTCTGCGAGTTCCTTGAGGTAATATAATCTGTGCTCTGCTATGACAATTGTCCTTCCTTCAAGTTTCCATTTTTCAATAATGCTTTTTAAATCATTTATACTTTGTAAATCCAGATTGGAAGATGGCTCGTCCATTACTATCACCTTTGAATCCGACATTGCTATCGATGCACATGCAATTTTCTGTTTCTGGCCTCCTGACAGATCGAAGATACTTCGATCCAGCAGATTTTGTATTTTAAATTCGTCTGTAACATGTGCCAATCTTTCCTTGATAACCATCTTATCCAGTCCCTGGTTTACGCAAGAAAAAGTTATCTCGCTGGTAGTATCAACATTGAAAAACTGACTTCTGGGATTTTGAAATACACTCCCGACAACCTTTGCGGTTTCATACAGTTCCTGACTTGTTGGGTCCTCACCTTCGACAGAGACACTCCCTTCAAACTGTCCGCCATAAAATTTGGGTGACAGTCCGTTTATCAATCTTACGACCGTTGTCTTCCCACAACCCGATTCTCCTGTAATTACAATCACCTGTCCGTCATCAATTTCTATATTTACATCGGAAAGCGCCTTTATTTCATTTTTCTTTTCTTCGTTGTATTTAAAACTGACCTTATCAAATCTAATCATAGTTAGTTTTTCCTAACCCACTCGCAAAAAATTAATGACAATCGATTATTATATTATCGATAATCAGATTATCACTTCTACGACTTGAAATCATACTCCACCCAACTTTTTTAGTCAATACGTTTTTTTGAATTATATTTGGAATAGAAAAAAATTATTAACAAGACAGTAGGCGCTAAGTTTGATTGCAACCGTTTTGGCATCCCACGAGACGTTTTAAATCAAACAAAAAAGCCTGAAACTCTCATTTGAAAATAAATGAATAAGCTTCAAGCTTTGAAAAAAATGGACTAGACGGGAATCGAACCCGTGTCCGAAAACCAATCCCCTGTCCTTCTACGAGTGTAGTTTGTTATTTGACATTCCCTCTGCGTTCCGAAAACAAACATCCAAAACGTTTCAGTAGCTTCATAATACGCCCATAG
>JAILHT010000049.1 GCA_024695665.1 Lachnospiraceae bacterium | reverse complement strand
ACGGAACTGCTCCAGATACTCCTCAAACACCTCTCGATTGATCAGTACGTAGCCATCGATTCTGTACAGAGCTCCAGCGGCATCTGCAAGCTCCAGCAGCTTCTTATGCTGAATGCTGTACACGATCTCCGCTTCCTTATACCTAAGGAACATCTTTCTGAGCTTTCTTGATTCCTCACGTACTTCCTTTCGTCTTGCTACGCTGTAATAGTCGTCATTCTCCAGATTCATAGATCTTTCCTCCTTCTGATTTATTGAGTCATCTGTTTCAAAAGTGGTATCCGCTGAACGCAAAAAAGGAGCCGCCCCTCTTAAAATTTCTTTTAAGAAAAGCGACTCTTTTTGGAGTAGTCTTACGACTATTATATTTTCTACAACAAAGCTAACACGAAGTGTCACAAAGTGTGCTCAGAAAGGCTTTTGTTGTCAGTTTGTTACAAACCGGCATTTGTTACAGCCATTTCCATTCAATTTTGTTACACAAATCTCGTGTCCGATTAGTACAACTTTGCACCAGCCGGGATGTGGTTATCAACCAGGAGAAGGTGAAGTTCCTCATCCTCAGAATCCTTAAGGTTGTTTACTGCTGAAAGTAGCATACCGCAGGACTCAATGCCCATCATAGGTCTTGGAGGCAGGTTGGTGATTGCAATTAATGTCTTTCCGATCAGTTCTTCAGGCTCGTAGAAAGCGTGAATTCCGCTTAAAATAGTACGATCCTTGCCAGTTCCATCATCAAGAGTGAACTGAAGAAGCTTCTTGCTCTTAGGTACTGCTACACAGTCTTTAACCTTTACAGCTCTGAAGTCAGACTTGCTGAAGGTGTCGAAATCAACCTGATCCTCGAAGTATTCTTCGATCTTAACATTGCTGAAATCGATCTTTTCATTCGGTGTGAAGAAGCCTGTCTTAGCTTCTTCTGCAGGGCTTTCTTCTGCATGTCCTGTTGTGTTGGACTTGCCTACTGCCTTAAGCGTCGGGAAGAGCAAAACGTCACGAATTGCCGCGCTGTCAGTCAACAACATGCAAAGTCTGTCGAGTCCGTATCCAATTCCTCCTGTAGGTGGCATACCAATCTCAAGCGCATTGAGGAAATCCTCATCTGTGTGTTCTGCTTCGTCATCTCCGGCTTCTGCATTTGCGTCCTGTGCCTTGAATCTTTCTCTCTGATCGATCGGATCGTTGAGCTCTGAGTATGCGTTACACATCTCCCATCCGTTGATGAAGAGTTCAAAACGCTCAACCTTGCTTGGGTCTGAAGGTTTCTTCTTTGTGAGCGGTGATATCTCGATCGGATGATCCATGATAAATGTAGGCTGTACAAGCTTGTCCTCGCAGTACTCTTCGAAGAAGAGGTTCAAGATGTCACCCTTCTTGTGGCGATCCTCAAACTCGATTCCCTTCTCGCGTGCGAGTGCTTTTGCTGCCTCGTCGTCTGCTATCTCATCAAAGTCTACGCCTGCGTATTTCTTTACGGCGTCTGTCATTGTAAGTCTTTCGAATGGTTTTCCGAGGTCGATCTCTATACCGTTGTAGCTGATTGTGGTTGAACCCACAACTTTTTCGGCAAGATATCTGAACATACTCTCGGTGAGTTCCATCATTCCCTCGTAATCGGTGTATGCCTGATAGAGCTCCATAAGTGTAAACTCAGGGTTGTGTCTTGCGTCAACTCCCTCGTTTCTGAATACTCGACCGATCTCAAATACTCTCTCGAGTCCACCGACGATAAGTCTCTTAAGGTAAAGCTCAAGTGAGATACGAAGTTTTCTCTCCTCACTGAGTGCATTGTAATGTGTGATAAAAGGTCTCGCTGCCGCACCACCCGCATTTTCAACTAGCATCGGTGTCTCAACTTCCATAAAGTCACGTCCTGCGAGGAAGTTTCTGATTTCACGCATCATGAGTGAACGTTTTACAAAAACATCCTTTGACTCTTTGTTCATGATGAGATCTACATATCTCTGACGATAACGAACATCTGTGTCATTAAGTCCGTGGAACTTCTCCGGAAGTATCTGAAGACTCTTTGAGAGAAGTGTCATCTCAGAAGCGTGAACGGAGATTTCTCCGGTCTTTGTTCTGAATGCATATCCCTTTATTCCGTATATATCACCGATGTCGGATTTCTTGAAATCCGCATACGGCTCCTCACCGATAACGTCTCTTGCAACGTATACCTGTATATTTCCCTTCAAATCCTGGATGTTGCAGAATGAAGCTTTTCCCATTACACGCTTGAACATCATACGACCTGCAATGGATACATTTATAGGATCTGCATCCATGATTGCACGTCTCTCGTTGTAATCGTTGTTTATTACTTCTCTTGCTTCTTTCTCGTCAAGTCCTTCTGTGACCGGTGCCACTCTGCCTGCGAGAAGCTTCTCCTCGTGTGTGCTGTAAAGATCCTTTACTTCATCTGTGTGATGTGTCTGATCAAATTTTGTTATGACAAAAGGATCTCTGCCGTTCGCCTGAAGGTCTGCAAGCTTATCTCTTCTTACTTTTAAAAGCTGGTTTAAGTCCTGGCCTTCGCCCTGATTGTTATTTCCCATGTTCTCTCCTAATTAATCAAGTGATCTCTGAATTTCAAGAACCTTGTATTTGAGTTCTCCAACCTGTGTCTCCACGGTTACTTCATCTCCTACGGAACGTCCGATAAGTGCACGTCCGACAGGTGACTCGTTTGATATTTTTCCTTTAAGGCTGTTTGCCTCTGTAGATCCTACGATCTTATATTCAAGCTCCTCTTCAAACTCGCAGTCGAAGATTTTTACCTTACAACCGATATTTACTTTGTCGAGTTCTGCTTCTTCCTCTACAACGACCTCGGCGTTCTTAAGGATCTTCTCGATCTCTTCGATTCTTGCCTCGATGTCTCTCTGCTCATCTTTAGCTGCATCGTACTCTGCGTTCTCCGAAAGGTCTCCCTGCTCTCTGGCTTCTTTAATCTTCTGCGCAACCTCTTTACGCTTGTTTACCTTGAGTTCCTGAAGCTCATCCTCAAGTTTCTTAAGTCCCTGATACGTTAAGATATTTTTCTTATCCATAACAACTTTTACCTCGCACTTTCTATTTTGGGAAATCTTTCATTGTATTTCCGTTTTTATTCATAATTAAAAAAATGTCTAATTGTGCATTTTCACAACGCGCACATTATAAACTACGAACCTGCATATGTCAAGAAAACCGCGGTCATCCGCGGTTTTTTATTCATGACGTTTTTATATTGTTATCCTGCTGCTGTTATCATGCGTTTATCTTTACAATGCACCACTCTCGAGGGCGTTTTTTAGAATTCTGGCCGTAAGACCCCAGATTCCGTGTCCTTCGTATTCAAGATAATCCGTCTCGCCGACAAAACTGTAATGTTTCAGATATCCCTTGAGCTGTTTTGGAAGGTGGTACTCCCTTTTTTCCACATCATCTATATGGGCGGTGTTGAAAGAAAAATGCCTGAATTCCGTCTCTTTCAGCCATTTCACAGGTATGGTAAACACTTCTTTCACCTCAACGCTCTGAACTTTTATATTTTCAAGCGCCGATTCACTGCAGTTTCCCACAATCGGACAGATTTTTCCACCGATAAGCCTTGAGGCATTTTCAAGTCTTCCTTCTATATTTATAGTTTCTTTTTTTATTCCGAGTTCTTCCTCGCATTCCCTTAGTGCTGTATGCTCCGGGCTCTCGCCTTTTTCCACATGTCCGCCCGGAAAACATATCTCAAGAGGCTGCGGTACATATTCGGAGCGAACCTCAAAGAGTATCTTCTCCTCTTCTTTACTTCTCACCTTTAGTATCAGCACTGCTGCCATCGCTTTTTCTTTTTGCATCTCTAAGTTCCTTAAAAAAATTGCTTAACATGCTTGAGCATTCTTCTTCAAGCACACCTTTTTCTATCTCTACACTGTGGTTGAAGCCTTTCATCTGCAGGATGTTTATAACCGATCCCGCACAGCCGGCCTTCGGATTCATGGCTCCTATCACCACTTTTTTGAGTCTCGCCTGCACCATGGCTCCCGCGCACATCTGGCACGGCTCAAGCGTCACATACATCGTGCAGTCCTCAAGCCTCCAGTCCCCGCATTTCTTGCTGGCTTTCTTTATCGCCGACATCTCCGCATGACTAATCGAGTTCTTGTCCGTATTTCTGCGGTTGTATCCTCTCGCTATTATCTTGGAGTCTCTGACTATGACACATCCTATCGGAACCTCCATGAGTTTCAACGCTTTCTTGGCCTGTTTTATGGCCTCCCGCATGTATTTTTCGTCTTCGTTTTTATTTGATATATTCATACTTATTTGAGTGTTTTTTTCTGCGATTAAGTTTATACTGTATACATATTAATGATAAAACTATAGTTTTATACTACCGATTTATAATAACAATTTTTTTTTGATAAATAAAGGATAACCATGAATACTCTTTATGAAACCGACCGCCTCTATCTGCAGGTTCTCACCCCAACAGAGGCCAATACCAAAAAAGTATTGAAATTCTATGACGACAACCGTGAAGTCTTCGAGCCTTATGAACTCGACAGGCACCCGCATTTTTATTCTGTCGGCTATCAGCTTGCGGTTCTTCAGACGGAGTACAACATGTTCGTCCACGGCGATACCGTGCGTTTCTTTATTTTTGAAAAGAACGATCCCGAGTTTATAGTAGGTACCGTGGCTTTTCATGAGATCAAGAAGAGTTTCTATCACAGCTGCGACATCGGATACAAGCTCGACAAACATTTCTGGCACTTTGGATACGCCACCGAAGCGATATCCGGTTCGATGTTTATCATGCATGACGAGTATTCGATGCACCGTGTCAACGCGTATGTCATCCCCGAGAATGTGAATTCGCTCAAGCTTTTGGCGCGTCTCGGATTTCAAGACGAAGGCCTCGTGCGCGATTTCGTATTTATGCACGGCAAGTGGCAGGACCACAGGCACCTCACCTTTCTTTTAAATTAAGTTTTTGATATTGAAGACGATATATGTCAGAAAGCAAAAAGTTCTTAGCAGACTCAAACAGTTAATCCATAATCAAAAAAAGAGACAGCTGCCTGTGGCAACTGCCCCTTTACCGTGCTTAAATATCAAGCATCTCTCTTATGGCGTCATACTTGTTAAGGACATCCGTCACATTCTCTGACAAATCTCCCGCTGTGTTCATCGCCTCACTCGAGGATGCTGCGATCTCCTGTCCGGTTGCCGACATCATCTCAACGCTGTCGACTATGACTGTTGTCGAGCCGAGTATCGATTCGACGCGCTCTCCGGTCATTGCAATCTTCTCTGTAAGTTCCATAACCTCTTCTTTTATGGTATAGAACTTGTTCTCTGTCTTACTTATCATCTCTGACTGAGCTTCGATGGAATTGTAGGATTCCTTCATACTTGTGATGGCTTCCGTTGCGAATTCCTGAAGTTCGTTTATGATCTCCGAAATCTGATCTGCTGCCGTTTTTGTCTCCTCGGAGAGCTTTCTTATCTCCTCGGCAACTACCGCAAATCCTTTTCCGGCCTCGCCTGCTCTTGCCGCCTCTATGCTGGC
>JAILHT010000037.1 GCA_024695665.1 Lachnospiraceae bacterium | reverse complement strand
GTTCCGACTTTGTCCTCCATACTGTTTATGAACGCCGCTTCCGCTGTATATCCTTTTATGGTCTGCGCCAGTGTCAGCTTTTCTTTCGGTGACAAGGTTCCATACTGAGTTCCGTCTAGATCCCTTTTTGTCACCCCCATGTAAATGTTCTCGTAGGTATTGTATGAAACAACCGGATAATCTGTTCCGATTGCAATCCTTCCGCCTCCATCGTATATAGACTTGAAAGCCCATTCGTACTTTGCCCTCTCAAGTCCGCATCTGTACAGTTTCTCTCCTCTGTCCAAAATCTGATGTCTCGGCTGCATCGACGCAATGACATTCAGCTTTCCGAATCTCGGGATATCATCCGGATTGATCATCTCTATGTGCTCAATGGCATTTCTTATTCCTTCCATATCATTCGTCTTTCCTGATTTTTCATAGGCATCCAAAGCCATCCTTACAGCTCTGTCCCCTATGCAGTGGATTCGACAACCATATTTGTATTTGTTTGCCTCCTTGACCCAGGCCTCAATATTTTCAGCGGTGGTCGCCGGAACTCCCTTCTCATCCGGATTGTCCGCGTACGGTTCAAGCATCGCCGCGGTAAATGTCGCCGTCACTCCGTCAAGGATATTTTTCACACCGGCTATATGCATCTCATCCGAGCTGTAATAATCCTCATATGGAACGATATCTTTGATAAGCTCCGGCTTAAAATCCGTGCCCGGATAAATGTAGAGCCTTATAGTCATCTCATCTGCATCGTCGATTTTTTTCATATGTTTGTAGGTTTCCTTTAGATCATCCGGCAAAACAAATGACACATCGGAGAAACCTGTGATACCCTGCTCGTTTAAAGCGTGCATCAATCCTGTCTGATCATCGTCATCTTTCTTGTCCGCTTCCTCCGGGGTGAGTGCGTATTTTTCAAGGAGCTTGTCAGTAACAACTCTTCCGGCCTCCCTCACAACTCCTGTCGGATTGCCATTCTCATCCTTTAATACATAATCATCTCTCAGATCCTTCATGGCCTCCTTTAAACCGCTCTCCTCCATGGCTAGTGTGTTAAACCACACGGAATGGAGATCGGATGCAATCATATACACAGGTCTGTCACTCACATATTTGTCAATCGAAGCTGCGGTCGGAAAGCTTGGATTCTCTCCCCATCTCGACAAATACCACCCCTGGCCTTTTATCAATTTAAGCTTAGGATGCGCCTTTGCGAACTCTCCGATTGCTTTTGCACATTCCTCCTCCGAGGTGAACTGCTCCATATCATGAAGTGCTTCCTCACCGAAATATGCCGCACCCGAGGAATAATGACCATGACTGTCAATAAAGCCCGGCATAATAAGTTTTTCTCCAAAATCTTTTACAACTGTATCCGGTGTCTCGTACTTTTTGATCTCTTCCCGGTTTCCAACCGCTACAATCTTTTTTCCCTCAATAGCAATACCTCCGGAAAAGGGCTTATTCCCCACGGAATCAAAAATTGCATTTGAATACAAAATCATATCTGCCTTCATATCCAACCTCCTTAAAAAAAAGAGGCGCGGTTACCGATAAGTAACTGCGCCTTTGCGTTGTGGTTATGATAGGTTAAAAGCATTCATTATTCAATTACACTTTTTATCCAACAAATTACTACCCCTTGACCAATGTCTACTACTTTTAGTACCTTGCACTTCGTCATATTATCTCAATAAATCACTGAATTTCACTATATTTTTGGAACCTGCTGGGTTATACAATGAATATTCCCTCCGCCATAGACCACCTCTATCGTCTTCACACCTACTACTTTTTTGTCAGGAAATATTCCTTTTATCTGCTCTATGGCAAGCTCATCGTTCTCATCACCGTACTGTGGCACGACAACTCCGTCGTTCGTTATCAAAAAATTGAGATAAGAGGCGATGCAGAGATCCCCGTCATGCCTCGGAGCCGAACCACTCACTTTGACAATCGTATCGGCACCGGTCAAAAGGACATTCTCCCTCGGCACACACACCTTGTGAACCTTGAGTCTTCGCCCTTTTGCGTCACTCATATTGCAAAGCGCCTTATAATTTGCCTGTGCCACCTCATAGAACGGGCTCTTCTCATCCTCGGTGTATATGCAGGCCACCTCACCCGGCCTTACAAAACATGCCACATCATCCACATGACCGTTTGTCTCATCCGGATCTATTCCATCCTCAAGCCACAAAACCTTCTCGCAGTTTAAATATTCGCAGAGCATATCCTCTATCTCACCCTGCTCCATATGCGGGTTTCTCCCGTCCGACATAAGACACATCTTTGTCGTGAGCACAGTGCCTTCGCCATCCACATGGATTGAACCTCCCTCCAGGACAAAACCCTTCGTCCTGTAACTGTCAGCGCCTTCGAGATCGCAGATTTTTTCCGCTATAGCATCATCTGCATCCCACGGACTGTAGAGTCCGTCGACGTAACCTCCCCAGGCATTGAACTCCCAGTCGCAGGCTCTCAACTCACCCTTGTCATTTACGAGAAACGAAGGTCCGCAGTCCCTGCACCAGGCGTCGTCCGAGGACATCTCAACAACCTTAATTTTGTCTGAAAGCATATCTTTAGCCTTCTCAAACTGGTCAAAATCCGCAAGCATGGTGACCGGCGTGAACTCACTCACAGCCTGTGCTACCTTCGCATACGCCCTCTGCGCCGGATAGGCGTTGTCCCTCCAGTTGTCGGGACGTTTCGGCCATATCATATATATCCTGCTCTGCGGCTCAAACTCTCCCGGCATCCTGAAACCGTCCTTTTTCGGTGTACTGCCCACTATTCTCTTTGCCATTTTTCCCCCTTATCTGCCGTGAGTCATTATAACATCATACATCTCCGGTCTTCTGTCTCTGAATATTCCCCATTCTCTTCTCTCTCTTTTAAACTTGTCCAGATCAAATTTTGCGTATATGACCTGTTCCGTCTTATCGTCCGCCTCCGACAAGATCTCACCATGGTTGTCGGCGATAAAGGATTTTCCGTAAAAGCTCATGGAAGAATCATCCTCCGTCTCAACTCCTATTCTGTTCGAAGCCACGACCGGCATCATATTTGCTGCCGCATGTCCGGCCATCGTATTTCTCCAATGTGCGGACGAATCGATTTTTAGCTTCGGCTCCGTTCCGATTGCAGTCGGATACAAAAGAATCTCCGCACCGGATAGCGCCATGCACCTCGCCGCCTCCGGGAACCACTGATCCCAGCATATTCCTACGCCAATGTTTGCATATTTTGTCTCCCACACCTTAAAACCGGTGTCTCCCGGTGTAAAATAGAATTTCTCCGCGTAAGGCACTCCATCAGGGATATGCGTTTTTCTATATACCCCGAGCACCTCGCCCGTCGCATCTATTATCGCAACAGAGTTGAATGCTGTATTTCCTGTCCTCTCATAAAAACTCACCGGTATGACGGCATCAAGCTCCTTCGCGACCTTTTTGAAATGACATACCGCAGGGTTTTCCTCCAATGTTGTCGAAAGGTCCAGATACTCAAACTTGTGAAGCTGACAAAAGTACGGTGTCTCAAACAATTCCTGAAGCAGTATGATATTTGCCCCGTTTTCTGCCGCTTCCCTCACAAGTCTGTCCGCTTTTTCTATAGTCTTTTCTCTCGTTTCAAGGCAACTCATCTGTGTCGCCGCAACTGTTACTTCTCTCATTTTTCCTCCAAATACAAAGGTGAAACGCATACGCATTTCACCTTTGAGCAATTTTTGTAATTTATTTCATATATGGGCTGTCCCACAACTTAAGTCTCTGTCCGATTCCGGATTCCAGAGCCTTCTTGTAGCAATCGTACCCCCAGGAAAGATCCTCAAGCGGCATCCCACCTATCGAACACATCACTATATCATCCTTGTCCGTTCTGCCCTTAGCCTCGCCGTTCACTATGTCACATAGGTTTATAACATCCTTTCTGTCGGCTTTTCCGGTGTCAACAAGATGGACAAAATGAATTCCCATTATCACCCATTCTCTCTTGTTGCCAAAGGCGTCATACATTCCTCTCGCCTTGAAGTTGCTCAAATATTTCTGATACATTCCGTAGTTGTCCACTACCATTTTGGTACCGAGAAAATCATCATACTTTCTGTACAGAAATGAGCCCATGCTGAAAACTGTCGCGCCTTTTTTGAACCACTCAAGTTTGAACTCTTCCATGTTCTCCTTTGTTACCGACATTGCCTCTGATACGACATCCGCATCCACGCATGCCTCCTTAAGGCTTTCGCAGAGCACTATCTCCTCGACGGAAGGATAGTTTTCCTCTATGAACTCCTTCATTGCAAGCGCCGTCTTAGATTTTGCACTGCTACCTCTTATCTTTATCTTTTTGATATTCGGCAGTACGTTCATATAACAGATCAATGCACATTTGTTTATGACGCCGGGCCCAATTAAAGACAAAACCTCTGAATCCTTGTTTGCAAGATACGACGCCGCCATCGCGGGCATCGCTCCGGTTCGCATCGCCGACAGAAGATTTGCCGACATTATCGCCTTCGGCGCCCCCGTATCAACATCCGATAGTGTGACCATAAGGATCGATCTCGGCAATCCCTTTTTTGTATTGTGGCTGTTTGAGCCGTAATACTTCTGCCCCGCTATGTGAAATCTTCCTCCGAGATAAGCCGGCATTGCCATGAACCTTCGATCCGGCCCGTCGTCTAAAGGAAAATCTTCTATATCCGATTTCTGCGGAAAATTCATCTGAAGTCCGTGCTCATCAGCTTTCGGTCCTCCGAGCAGGAAATCTTTTTTCCCGAAGAGAGACAAGGTATCTCTCATGGTCTCTATGCATCTGCCGGCGTCCATCACCCCGGCATTTATCATGTCTTCCTCATTGAGGTACAAAAAATCTATTTCAGGGTAACCCATATTTTTCCCTCCGCTACTCTTTGAGTTTTGTCCACATTTCGTCGTAGATTGCCATTGTGTCTGTATCAAGATTTGATATGAACTCGCCGTTTTCTATAACCTCGGACGGTACATTTTTTGCGGTATTTGCCACATATTCTTCTCCCATAAGCTCAAGTCCCGCCTCATTTGGACAAAGATAAGGGAAATCGGATACGTTCATCTGAGCTGCCTCAGCCGAGAGCATAAAGTTTATAAACTCCATTGCCTCATCGTAATGTGTGCTTCCCGTTGGAATCGCCCAGTTGTCCATGAAGACATAAGCTCCCTCCTTTGGATAGACAATCTCTATATCGGGATTCTCCTCCATTGACAGAGCAACCTCGGCTGACCAGATCATACCGACCGAACAGTCCCCTGAAATCAATGCAGACTTCGGTGAATCCGAGTCGTAAAGTTTTATGTTGTCCTTTAATGTGAGAAGTTTTTCCTCTACCTCGGCAAGTTTGTCTGCGTCGGACTCATTCATTGAAAGTCCCATCGATCTCTCTGTCATTCCGATTACGGCTCGGTAATCATCCAAAACAACTATCTGTCCTTCGAGCGACGGATTGAAAAGGTCATCATATGAGGTGATCTCCATATCGACCTTGCTTGTGTTTACGGCTATACATGCGACTCCGCCTTCATAAGGAACGCTGTAAACATTTCCCGGATCATAAGAAGGATCAAGGTATGCCGATGATATGTTTGAAAGATTTGTAAGTTTATCCTTGTCGAGTTCCATAAGCTTATCCTGCGAGATAAGATATTCCACGGCATAATCCGACGGAAGGATTACATCATATGTGCCCTCGGTCTCGGATTTGAGTTTTGCCATGAGATCCTCATTTGAGGAATAGGTGGACACGTTCACCTTTATTCCGCTCTCTTCCTCGAATGCCTCGATTGCTGCATCGGACACATACTCGGTCCAGATAAACACGTTTATCGAACTACCTGTTTCCGTACTGCCAGTCTTCGAACCACATCCTGCGAGCGTCATACACAGTGTTGCTAAAAGCGTTACCGACAAAAACTTTCTTCCCATGTTTCTTTTTTTCATATTTTGTTTCCTCCTTACCTGACTCTTTACTGCTCTTTTTAAATAAGTCTCCCTGCGTCAGCACTACAAACAGGATAGTTCCTATAAGTATTAAGGTAGACAAAGCATTTACATCCGGTGCCACACCGCTCTTCACACTCTCCATGATCTTAAGCGGATAAGTCTTCGTCTGTCCGTTTACGAAATAAGAGATGATAACATCGTCAATCGACAATGTAAAAGCCAAAAGCGCTCCTCCCATGATTCCCGGCATAAGAACCGGAAGTGTTATCTCAAAAAAAGTGGTCAATCTGTTTGCGCCGAGGTCCATGCTGGCTTCCTCGATCGAGATATCATATCCCGCAAGTCTTGCTCTGACATTGAAAATCACAAATGGAATACAGAAGGTCACGTGCGCCAAAATCAGTGTTATCATTCCCCTTGGAATGCCTGCTTTTGAGAAAATCGTAAGTAAAGAAATTCCAAGCACAATCTCCGGAATAACCACAGGTATATACAAAAGTCCATCTATAAGACCTTTTCCTTTAAACTTGTACTTATACATTCCTATCGCTCCGAGTGTTCCTATCACCGTGGCAAGCAAGGTACTCACAACAGCTATAATCATAGTCGTTCCAAATGCCTCCAAAAGAGAAGTATTCTCCCAGAGCTTTACGTACCAGTCCAAAGTGAATCCTTTCCAACTCATGTACGGTTTAGTCGTTGTTGCATTAAACGAGTTTGCAACTATAACGGATATAGGCAAAAACAAAAAAAGATAAACCAACGCACAAAAACCAACTCCCAATATTTTGTTTCTCTTTATTCTTCTTTTTCTCTTCATAAGCTATACTCCAAGCGCATCCATATCTCCGCCCATCTTCTGGTAAACCTTGACAAGCAGAAGCGTCACGATAATAAGAATGATCGAAAGTGCCGCTCCGAGCGGCCAGTTGTTTCCGCTCTGAAACTGCCTCTCGATAAGATTTCCTATCATGTCCGTATTGCCTCCGCCGAGGATATCAGATACGAAGAAATAACCGAGACAAGGGATAAAAACCATCAGACTTCCCGAGAAAATACCGCTCATCGTAAGCGGCAGAATCACCTCAAAGAAAGTATTTACCGGCTTTGCCCCGAGATCCTGCGAAGCCTCCAAAAGCGAGTCATCCAGTTTTTCAATAGCTGTGTAAAGCGGAAGGATCATAAAAGGTATAAGGCAATAGACCATACCGACTATCGTGGTACCCGACTTGTACAAAAAATCTACAGGTTCACTCACAATTCCAAGCGCCGTGAGAATCCCGTTCAACCATCCGCTGTTTCCCAAAAATGTTCTCCATCCGTATATTCTGATCAGAGAATTTGTCCAGAACGGTATGATGACAAGCATGTACAATACCTTTTTTCTCCGGCTCTTCGTTCTCGCGATGATATAGGAAAACGGATAACCAATCAGGATACAGAGCACTGTAGTGATGAATGCAATCCCAAGCGACTGGGCATATATCTTCAGATAGTCCGCATTGAACAGCCTCATGTAGTTTTCCAACGTAAAATCAAAAGTCACATTGTAATACTCATCTATGGAACAAAAACTCATGACTGCCACATAGATAAGCGGAAGTGCAATAAGCAGAACCATTATCACGGTGACCGGACCGATCGTCACAAGCGCCGGTTTAATCTGCTTCTTATCCATAGTTCCACCTCCTAAGCAAGTTTTATATTGTCTAAAGCCTCAAAGATGTAATGGCTCTCGTTGTGTATAAGAACCGCATCCTCCACCTTCCAATGCGGATAACAGATACTTCCTATAGGCGGAAGCTCCTG
>JAILHT010000140.1 GCA_024695665.1 Lachnospiraceae bacterium | reverse complement strand
AAGCAGGATACGGGAGTCGAACCCGCCTCCTCAGCTTGGGAAGCTGATGTACTACCGATGTACTAATCCTGCACAAGAGTACCTTTGATACCCTTGTATGATATTTAAGTAAAAAATTACAGTTTTACCCTTTTAGCTTTACTCCAACTTCCGTATATCTTCTCGTCAAACGCTGTATATACATAACCTCTGACTCTGACATAATAAGTTCTTCTCTTGAATCCTTGTGATTTAAATCTTCTTATTGTGCTCTTTGTGTCGGAATAAGAATATGTTCCGCAATCTTTTTCTTTTAAGCTATCGCTCAAGCTTATTTTGCTCTTCATATTGCTCTTCTTTGCAATCTGAACACCGTATCCATCGATTGTTCCTTTGGTCTTCAAAGAGATTGTTCCGAAGTATCTCATTTTTGTACCATACCACCAGCTTTTGTATGCTTCTCCGCGTTTTACCTTCTTAATTACAGGTTTCTTCACGGAAAAACTTGAAGACTGATACTTAAGCTTATACGGTAAATCTACGGTTCCGGATACCCTTAAATAGTAGGTTCCTTTTTTGAGATAAATTGTTTTGCTCGAAACGGAGGATACATAAGAAAATATGCTTTCATCTACATTATCGGTATTGTACAAAGTCAGATGAAAACTACAATCGTCTCCTACAGATTTAGGTCCAAAAGTCAATTTTACTTTGCTTGTCTTCTTTAACTTTATCTTAAAATAATCATAATGACCTGAAGCATTGAGCACACCATACTTCCACTTTTTGTTTGTGAGTTTATCCGCCTCAACTGCAGTATCGTTCTCCTCGGTCTCCCAACTGCTTGATTCTTTAAAAGTTACATAAAGTTTGAGTGTTCCGCCATTGTATGGTATACCATCACTTTTTATGTAATACTTGTGCCCTTTTGTGGCAGAAATAGTACATGTACTGCCATCTCCATTATAAGCATATCCCAATTCGACATTGTTTCTGTCAATAACGTACAGATCATCGTCATGCCTGTATCCTTCCGCATATCTGTTCTTCTGTGTAACTGTAAAATAGCCATTGGCAGGCGCGGTAAATACAACCTGTTTAGACACATAGCTGTCTGAATTGTTTGTGTACGTTACCCACTTGTTTAAAGCTATGGTTGTATCTGCTTTGACTCCTACCGGGAAAAGGAAAAGACAAAACAGCATAACAGTAAACAAAGGCAACAATCTCTTCATTGTCTTCATAAAACAACCTCCCCTAATATAATTCCAAAAGAGATTATAGCATAAGTTGTTTTAAAGAAAACAATTTTATTTATAATTTTTTTATACTTTTCGTACTATTGTCACAATTTACCTTCTTCTGTCGTGTCCGGATTCCTTGTAATACTGTGATTTTGCCTCATACATTCTTGAGTCGGCAATCTTCACAAGTGTGAGCGCATCGGCATCCGGAAATTCGCTCTTCTCGACACAACCCACGGAAATGGACAGATTATTGATAATCTTTCCCCGCCACTCTGCGGCTGCAATTTCCAGATCATCCCTTATAACATCAAGTCTGTCATGCGATGCATTCAATATTCCCACGAACTCGTCTCCGCCTATACGATAAACCTTACCATACGCGCACATACACTGCTGCATGATGGAGGCGGTGCCTTTTATTAGTTCATCTCCGGCATCATGACCAAGCGTATCATTCGCACGTTTCAACCCGTTTATATCCACTACAATATATGACAAATCACCGCTGTATCCCACTGCATTTATCTTGCCCAGATCCTCCTCGTAGGCGTTTCTGTTGAAGAGCCCCGTCAGGACATCTGAGTGTGCCATATCGTACATAAGTTTAGTTCTCTTTGATCTGAATACAAGGATTGCGACCGTTGCGACCGTCGCTGCAGATATGCAGACAACTGCCAGCACTATGAATCCTATGTTGTCATCCATGAAATCCATAAAGGTATATTTGTCCATTTCACTGACATAGTTGTATGTAGCAGTCATTGCATAAGCCTCGTCGAGACTTCTTATACCCTTATTCAGAATTGAGAGCAATTGTACATCATCATTTCGCGTTGCAAAACATATTGCCGAATGATTTGCAAGAGCCAGTGTTTTGAGACTCTTGGTGTTGACCTCATCTAACACTTGCATTATTCTCGTTGAATTGATTATCGTGTAATCCGCCTTGCCGCTTTGTACACACTGCATACACTCCAATGCAGATTGACAATAGATAATCTCCGAATCTTCAAAGTTTCTTACGGCATACTCGTATTGCATAATGTTTTTTTCATTTACAGCCAATACACCTGAAGGATTGTCCGAGATTGTGCCCTTATATACTAGGCTCACGCCGGTTGTCACAAATTCCTGCGTACCGAAGACCCCGTATTTTTCCTGGAACCACTCGTCCGAGGTGAATGGGAAAATGACGTCTATCTCCTCGTTTTGCAATGCATCAAGCATATCGGAAAAGCTGTCATAATTCATATATTTAACCTCAAGCTCATCCTTTTTTCCGATATTGGTCAACATTTTGTCCATGATATCCGAGAGGATTCCCATAAGATTGCCGTCTTCATCGATGTCGCAGAACGGTGCATAATCATCCAGATAGCCCACCGTGATGCTATTGTGTTCATCGATCCAGTCGTTCTCCCTGGAGTTTAAGCTTATGCTTACAGCATTCTTCGAGAGATACTTCTCATACAATTTTTCCGTGAAAAACGGGTCTGTCGTGACGATCTCAGTGAGCGCTCTGTTAAGGTCCATTATCAGATCTTTCTCATCTTTTGCAACGCACAGATAATAGTCTATAAATCCCAACATCATGACCGGCTGGATATAGTCCTTTGCAGTCATCGCCTGTCCTTCGGCTATAAAAGCATCGACTTCTCCGTCCCTAAGTGCTTCATACACATCCGTCGTATCGGCATAAGACTTAATTTTAACATTCTGAACCGCGTTCGTCTCAATCCAGTCTTTTATATAATCTTCCATCAGACCGCTCAATGTTCCAATTGTCTTTCCCGTGAGCGAATCGGCCTTGCTCGCTATCGTATAATCGTCAGCACTGCAAAACAGATAGTAGATTGAATTGCCCATGGCATGCTCCGGATAAAACATATACTCCGTTCGTTCTTCGGTATATCCGAGTCCCGCGAGAAGATCTATCTCACCGGCCACAAACTTGTCGTACAGTTCATCGAAGCTTCCGTAGACATACTCGTATTTCCATCCGGTATATCTTGCGACTTCCTGCAGATACTCATATCCGTATCCGTCTTTTATCGCATCTTCTGACGCGCCCTCCTGGAACAATTCATCATTGTAATAACCTACAGTGACTACCCTGCCCACCGTAGAGTGGATATTTGCGTCATCTTTTGCGGATACGTTTGCAGCCTCGTATGTCACAGCAAATAACAATATTAAAAATAACGTTAAAAAAACCTTAAATCTCTTCATAAAGCTCCCTTTGCACCATCTATGATGTCATCTTTGAAGAAATAAAATATGCCGTCTCCTCAAGCAGTCTCCTCGTATTTATCATCTCGTATATATCATAGTTTTCAACTGAAAGGATTCCCTTGAATTCACCGCCCACGGTAATCTTTGCAAGCATGTAGTTGTGAATTCCTCTCCGTCCCATAAACTCCATAAGTTCATGGTTTTTCTTCTCAATATCCAAAAGGCTGGACACCACCATAACATTTTTGTCCCCGAAATCTTCATTCAGTCTCTGAGGATCCCAATACATATCTTTGTCAGAAATATCATCGAAGAAAATACCATCCGCATGCCACTCGTACATAGTATTTCCATCTACATCCAACATCTTTATTCTGTCCGGTCTTACGACTTTTCCTACTTCCGACAAGCATCTCTTTACTGCCTTTTCAAATACAGGCTCATCATTAAGATGACGAACTATACGCAAAATCGTATTGTATGCCTCATGCTCTTTGAACTTGTGCGTGCTGTCGTTAAGCTCCTCGTCAAGAACCCACATTACGTTATTTATACATCCCGGAATTGAGGATTCCGACATAGAAAAACCAAGCCAATGCCCCAGTGCTCCTCCATAGGCTCTTCCTGTTACAGTCTCTCCTCTAGATGCCCTTGCCGCATAGGTTATCCAAGCATCATCCGAGTTTGGGAACTGCTCCATATATCTTTTTCCAATAAGATCTTCATTTCTTTTTCCGGATATCTCAAGATACTTTTTGTTTACAAAAACTATCGATAAATCAATAGGAATTCTTCCGGACTCATCATATATTACGCGACTGGCCATAAAAGGTAAAGGCAAATCCCTGTAGAAATCAGGTATCTCACGTATAGCTGAGGTTATCATGCGATCGATTCCCTTCGAATCCGTTCTGCTGTTGCTTGCTCTCGTCATGGATTTTCCTATGAGCTGCTGCATTGATTTGCTCTCATCACTCATAGCTATTCCGTATGCCGCGGTAACTCTGAAGCCGAATCCGTCTATATCTCTTATATACTTTACATTTCTCACGCAGGATTTTGCATAACTTTCCATCTGCTCTCTTGTGACATTTCTCTCTGCCACAGCAAAACAACAGTTCCTTAAGAGCGCAACGCATCCTGTACCGCCGAACGATTCCCTTATCGTATCAACGATACCTTTTGCAAATTTGTCCGCAATCTTTTTTCCGTATGCAACATATATATTTGAGTACTCCGGCACTTCTATTACGGCTATACCGTATGGAACATTGTTGGTCCTGAAATTGTCATCATATCCCTGAAGCGCGAGATAGAAACCTCTCACATTCATAAGTGCTATCTCGGAATCGACAAACATAGTCTCCTCAAGTTTGCTGTCAGGAGTCAGTATGCTGTCCGCATCGACAAAGTATCCAATGAGTCCGATTATCTCTCCGTCCTTTATCAGAGGGAATTTTGTTGCCTGTATATTCTTGACAACACCTTTTACAATTATCTGTCCCGCAGAATTTTTTATGGTCTCCCCTCTTTTTATAACGTTATACTCATCATTGTGATAAGGTCCGTCATCCGGATGCCAACCCATTTCCTCATCAGTCTTTCCGAGTATCATATCGAGTGATTTGAAACCATAATAATTTAAAAATGCACGGCTTGCTCCGAGAAATCGTCTGTCCTTATCTTTCCAGAAAAACTTGAGATCCGTGTTCTCCACAAAATTGTTCCAGACAACATTGTCATTTTTCTTTTCGGAAACTTTTAAAACGCCGTTCTCATTCTCCAGTATATCCATATCTATATACTGTCCCATTATGCGCTTTACTTCCTGCATTATTTCTCTCTCGTTATCGGTTTCTATAGTGCGAAGACACAGTATAACTCTTTCATTCTCAAAATTCGGAGCGATCATGAACATATACTCCATCCACTTGTAACAATCCACTCCGACCCTAACTCTGAAAAGCTCCGAAAAATTTGTGGTATTTCCTTTGAGGCGTCCCAATATATAATCTCTGTTTATTACCTTCTTATATGTTTTTCTGTCTGAAGGATATATATTTTCAAGCTGTCTCTCACTTGATAAAACATCGTCTATGCTGTAGGTACTTCCGCCGTCCTGCTCAAAAATATTGTCAGTAACAATGGTCTCTATCTCATCTTTATCAAAATCAATTGCATAAACATTTGTATAGACCGTGATTATATTCCTTAAAGCACTGTCTATCTTTGTTGCGCCGTGTTCATTCTCTATTGCGGTTATGTTGTAATAGCTGAGGAGCTGCATATGTCCTCTCTCATATCCGGCAATATCCTTGCACTCCAATTTATAATACTTGTTGTCAACAACAAATATTCTCTGCTCTCTCTCTCCACTGCTCACTGCCCGATCCGCAACAAGTCTTAGGTTTCTAAGAACCTCTGCTTTTCTCTCCGCAGGCAGCAAATCATCAGAGTTGTTCTTGTATCCGCCCCCAAATTTTTCATTGATAAATTTGTCATTGGAATAATAGAGTTTGAAATTTTGACCGTCATAAAAGAACAGCGCGATAGGCTGCTCAGTAATCACATTTACGAGACCGACTTTGTTGAAGAATATCTTTTCCTCGCTGCTCTCATCATTTATTCCCTGTTTTCTTAGATTTGCCGTTGCCTTGGAAAACGGCATAGGGCATGAATAATAATATCCCTGAATTATCTCACATCCAAGTTCCTGCAAAAATTCTATCTGTTCCTCGGTCTCCACACCTTCCATGAGCGTGTGAATTCCAAGTTTTTTTGCCATAAGAATTATTGATTTTACAATCTCTTTTCCCCTGTCATCAAAATTCTTTATAAAACCTTTGTCTATTTTTATCTCATCAAAATCAAAGTCCCTCAATGTATTGAGCGACGAATATCCGCTTCCGAAATCATCCATGAGAACTTCAAATCCAAACTCATGGAATCTTTTTATCTGTTCTGTGATTCCCTCCGGATCCTCCATTACGGTTGACTCGGTTATCTCTATTCTCAAAAGTTCATGCGGTATCGCATTGTCGTCCGCTATCTTTCTGATGAATTTTGCCGGATCCATAAACTTGAAATCCGTCCTTGAAAGATTGAACGATACAGGCACCGGCCACACTCCCTTTTCAAGAAGCGTTTTCAGCTGTGCAACAACCTGTTTTATAACATAGATATCAAGCTTATAAGTGAGATTTGCATCTTCTAAGATAGGTATAAATATATTCGGCATCAAAAACCCGTACTCCGGATCATCCCATCTTGCAAGCGCCTCCGCACCGTATACCTTTCCATTGAGCAGACGTATCTGTGGCTGATAATAAACCTTTATATGATTCTCTCTTACGGCTCTGTTCAAATTGTTTATTACATAGCTCTTGTTCTTTACGGCTTCATGCATCTGATCGTCAAAATATGTATACCTTGACGTATAATTGTTTCTGTTCCAATCTGCCGCTATTCTGGCATTGTCGCACGCATTGCTGACATCACTTGTCGTATCATCAAAAACATATATTCCGACTCTTACAGGCAAAGTTCTTCCGTTGTTTGCCTTCTTCATATCCTCGAACAATCTGTACAGCTTTTTTTCAATCTCATCGGCATACTCATAGAAAAAGAAACGATCCTCCCCGAATCTGGATGCATTTTCATTTGAAAAATACTTTCTTATGATATCCGCCGTCATGCATATGAGATTGTCGCCCTCCTCAAGTCCGTATCTTGAATTGTATGACTTGAGTCCGCAGAGATTTAAGGCACATACAGTGAGTTTTCTGTTTTCCTCCCTGCTGTTTTCGAGTGCTATGCTTGTGAGTTCCATAAAATAATTCATATTCGGAAGCTCTGTAAGTGCATCATAATAACTTCTTGTATTGAATGCCCGTCCTTCGAGATATTTCACCATTTCAACATCTTTGTCATCGAGTTTGAATTTTCCTATAGTCTCGTCTATATACCAAATCTGTTCAAGGCGTGTTCCGTCCTCCATAAAGATATGTTCACCCTGCGCATGTATAATATGAAAATCTACATCGGTATATTTTTTTGCGCGATAAATAATATCGAGTTTAGCCTTGTCTTCACTTTTGAAGAACTCGATAAATGCCATAGTCATTCCATCTGCATCATCCGGATGCGTCTCGTTCAATTTGTGCATTTTGCTGGCCTCAACAAAACGCTCTCTGCTAAAGCCAAGATCACTGCAAAGCCCATCCGAGACCAACAGAATATTTATCTTACTGTCTGCATACTGATAGATTGCAAATGGAATTTTCTGCTTCTCATATATTTCTCTTGTCTTTTCATCAAACTCGTAAATTTTCATACAAACCCCGATAATTTTTTTAGGCAATTATAAAAAATGACATAGTTCCCGTAAAACATTACTTTTATTTTAGTACTAAAGTTCTGTTTTGCCTACCTCTTTTTGGTTTTTACCGAAAACTTTATCGCATATTTTCATATATTCTATCCAAATATCTGTATTCTTGAACTCCGATAAAATCTCTCCTATACTCCGGTAATACCATTCCTGTTCCTTCTTATCTTTTTGGTTGAATGCACGCCACATGTCATCCCCGTATTTGTCAAAACTCTCAGCCGACTCTCTCATGTTTGAGAGTTTGTCGCAAAGGCATATCAGCTTTGCATCTCTCGGAGAATTCTTCAGATGATCGAGCGCGGTTTTTTTTCTTGTCTTCCATGACTCGCTCTTTGGTATGTGTTCCATCTTGTCTTCACTCTCGTATTCCACAAGCTTTGCAACCCTCTCACCAAATTCTTTTTCTATCTCTTCGAGACTTACCTGTGTATCTTCAACGACGTCATGTAAAAGGCCTGCTATTATCACATCATCGTCATCCGTGAGTGTACTAAGGAGCATCGCCACCTCCGCGGGGTGCGCTATATAAGGAATCTTAGATCCCTTGCGAAACGATTTGTCATGAGCCACCGTTGCAAATTTTATTGCTTTTGCAATTCTTAGCGTATCCATGTGCATCCTCCCCCTTTTTCATCTTCCAATCCCATCAAAAACAAACCAAACCGATTTTCCCAAAAAAAATATATACAAAATTTATTATACAAAATTTTTCTTTTATTTGCCATATAATCAGACAAATCAAGAGAAGTTGATTTTTCTTTTATACTTGCTAAAATATAATTATAAATTGTTTGTTTTCTCTCACGTATCTGTCAAATATATCGTGAAAATTACAAGCCAAAATCGGGGGATTGATTATGGGAACACTTAGCAATGAAGAGACTTTAAAATATACAATTGAACTTCTTTCTTTCAGTGTGGACGATGTTGTCATGCAGGAAGTGTCCGCCTACAGAAACGGACATCCCGATGATGTCATCACCGCAGATTTAATCGCGGTTATAACTCAAAAAGCCATATCGGAACTCATGTTAAGAACCGGAAACTTTGACACTTCCGCTGTGACAGACAAGGATTCTCTTTCCGACGAATTCAGAAGATGGTTTAAATCAAGTGAGGAGGAGACCCTGCGACGTATCTGCAGAAATTCCATAAAGAATTATTTTGAATCGGATGCCAAAAGCGACGAAAACCTCACCTTCACAGAGCGCTATCTGAGAAAGATAAGAGAACAGAGAAATCGATAATCATAAATTCAAGTCACGCTGGAGACTTGGCGCGGGATTTGCGTAAGCTTTCGCTTAAATATTTCATATGCAAATCCCTGCGCATCAAAGGCAGAGCGTTTATCTCTCCTATTTACACGCAAGCAACAGGACAATTCAATTCTACGTGTATGTCAAAAAAACAGTCCCATCAAAAAACACGCAAAAATGAATTGTCTTCAAGTATACGTGTAAAAACAAGATCACTATCTTGTCTCACTGCAGGTGAGATAAATTATCTGATATTTTTCGGATATTTTTCTCAAGAATTCTTTTGCTGTGACGTTCTTTTCGTCGTCGAGATTGACAAAAGGATCGTCCATAATGATCAACGGTTTCTCATCTTTATACATGACATCTATATAGGCAAGCCTTAAGCATATTCCCATCATGTCCTGATAGCCTCTGCTCATGGTCTCGGTGTTTCTCTGCATTCCTTTTTCGTCATAGGTGATTTTTGTATCGGCATCTATGTGGAAAACACTCGCATCTTCTCTAGATATCATTCCGTAATAATCCTTGAAGGATGTGAGAATAGGTTTTGCATATTTCAAAGTGAGATTCTCTTTTGCCTGCTTTAAAAGTTGCGATGCGGCACAGACTCTGTCAAATTCTTTCTTCTCCTTCTCCTGAGTCTCATTCAGTCTGTCAAGATGCTCCTTATCGGCCTCGAGTTCATCCATCTTCTCTCGCCAGTCATCCATGCGATTCTCGTAGATTGCTATCTCCTCTTTATCGGCATCGACATTTTCTTCCAGGATTTTTATCTCACTGTTCACGCTATCGATATCAGCGAGTTCTTCCGCTTCACCGGCTTCCCTCAATGCATCCGCATCTACCGTGCTCTCTATTTCTTTGAGCCTCTCTTTCGCCTCGTCTAAACTTTGCTCTTTAGTTTTGTAATCAGTGTAGATTTCTTTTATTTTCTTGAGAGTCGCATGTGGCAACTCCTCTGTCTCAAATCCGTATCCGGAAAGGAATTCATCCGTTTCTCTCCGCAGTGTGAGTATGTTGTTTTTCTCCTTGTCATACACATCCTTTTTCTTCTTTAAATGAGCATAATTTGTCACATCTGAACGAAGATTAAAAAGTGCCTCGGTGTCATCAGGGCTGCAGTCATACAACGCATACTTTTCCATGAATTGAGTCACATCGCTCTCAATGCTTTCGATATCTTTATCCTCCTCCGGCTTTGCAAAGCGTTCTTCCTTTTCCTTAAGCAGCTTGTATTCCCTGCGCTCTATGGCAATCTCCTGGAGAAAAGGAACAACCCTGTACTCATCATAAAAACGGTTCTTTGAAGTAAGATAATCCCTGACATTTTTCTCTGCGGTAGCGACCATATCATTTGCTTCTTTCTCATGGGCTTTTAAGTCATCTAGCTTTCTTGTAGCCTCGGCCAAAGAAATCTTGTCACGTCTCATAGCGTGGAATCCGATAAAGGCGAGCACCGCTCCGATCGGTAAGAAAAGAGTTCCCGCATATATAAGTCCCTTGATATCTAAAGCGGATCCCGCAACTGCACCGATGACTCCTCCTAACATAACGAGCACCCCAAGTGCAAGAAGCGTCGGAAACTTTGGTTTAAGTTCCTTTGAGTTCTCCATCAAACGAATATTCTGTGAAAGATTTGTCGCCTCATTCTTCTTGTCGTTTCTTCTCTCCCACTCGGCAATCATATCCAGAACATTCTCATTGTCATTCTCATATATGTTTCTCAGAGCATTGAGTTTTTTTGTCTCCTCTTCCGTGAGTTTTTGTTTTTCGCGGGTTTCGTATACACCTTTTAGATACTTGGATTTTTCTATGTACGAGTCCAACGTTTCATCAGAAATTATCTCCCCGTCAAAACGTCTATCAAGTTTTTCATACTCATCTTCCTCTTTAGTCGAGAACAAATTCATATCGCGTCTTGTTATCGCATCGCCCATTTCCTCACAAATTCTGATTGTATCTTCAATCTCCTTCTGTGCAGGGATGTCCCCCGGAAACATTGCTTTAGCCTCGTCAAAAATCTCCTCTTTAGCTTTTACCTCATTTTTTGCGCGGTCAATATTTTCCTTCTTTGCAAGGCTTTCCTGAAGCTTCGTTATCTTTATCTGAAGTGCTCTTTGTTCCTCGAGCTTCTTCCTGTCTTCCTCCCTTTTTTTGATGGCTCCATCAAGCAGAGCCTTTGTAGATTCCATTGAATCCGTAAGGCTCTCGCTGTCTTTTATTTTTTTCTTGTACTCGGTTATCTCTTCGCTTCGCCTTTTCAACGAGCCTGTCTTTTTTTTGTTATGGAGACGATTTATTTTCACGTCAAGCCGGTTTGTCGCATTCTCAAAATTGTTCATATCCCCCGTGTCATCCGTGAGATTTCCTATTTTTGCATTTATGTCGTCGGTTGCAAAAGTCTCGCACTCGTTTTGGCCTATAAATATACTTCTCGCAAAAGACTCCTTGTCTATCTTAAAAAGTTCTTCTCCCAGCTTTGCGCTAAAATCGTTCGACAAAAGATTCGTATTCTTGTCCCTGAGTTCAAATACATCCTCAGCCTCCTTCGCTTTGAAAACCCGTGTCACAACATATGTTTTTCCCGCCGTTTCAAATTCGAGACTGCCACCGTAAGAACCTCCCTGCCACGGGTCGTAGAGCTTTCTCTCATTGTCTCTTACGTTCTGAACCTTGGTCTTTTTCATTCCGTAAAACATTGCGCATATAAAACCAGCCAGAGTAGATTTGCCCCATCCGTTCTCCTTGCATATGACATTTATCCCGTCGGAAAAATCTATGTTGCAATCGCTTAGTTTTCCGAAGTTTTCAATATGACATGACAAAATTTTCATGATTAGATTTCCTCCCCCGCAAGCGCCTTAAGTCCGATTCTTATGACTTCGCCTCGCTCGGTTTCATCCATCGACTCATCGGAAAGAACCGTGCGGACAAACTCTCCCTTTAAGGATTCATCGAGCAGATAGTCCTCAATGTCAACTCTCACCCCGGTTTCATCCACTATCTTTGCAAAATAAAAACTGTCCTCGAACTTAGAAAGAATGAGATTTTCGTCTTTTTCACACTCGACATCAACCTCTCCCACAAGAACGATTTTTATGAGGTCGTCACTTTTTATTCCTGCATCTTTTATGCATTCTTCAACCCTGTTTTGCATAGAGATCGAATCGTTGCAATCACTAACGTCCACGCGAAGTTCATACAGATGTCTCTTCGCGAACGGAATGAATCTATGAGTGTAATTTCCTGTATTCTCATCCACATCAACAATGACAAAGCCATGCTCTCCGCACTCGTCAAAGCCTCTACCCTCAAGGCATCCCGGGTAGCAGTATGTCGTTCTCGCATCGAGCGCCTCTTTTTTATATGCATGGATATGTCCAAGGGCGAGATAATCCACACCCTTATTCTTGTAGCCCGAAATATTTATTCTCTCAGCCTTGTCTTTAACTGCGCTTTTTTCCACCTGACCGTGTAACATAACGATATTGAACTTCGAAGAATCGCACACAAGCGCATCAGAAGCCACACTCGAATTGTCTTTGTCGAGTTCTATCCCGTACACATCTATATTTCCGAAATGATAAGCCTTCCATGTGTTGTCAAACATCAAAAGATTCTCAGGGATTTCATCCTCCTCAGATATAAAATCGTTGTTGTCATGATTTCCCTTCAGATACAAAAACTTTATGTCAGGATGGTTTTCAACCGCGGCTCTCACGGTACTTTTCGCAGTGACGGATATCTTGTTGGTGTCAAAAAGATCCCCGGCGATAAGCACCACATCGACATTTTCACGAGCCGCATAGTCCACCATTTTTACAAATGTATTCAAAAGTTCGGTTTTTCTCTCCCTGGCTCTTTTGCTGTCCAGATTAGCTGTAAGCTTTGAGTCCAGATGCAGATCCGCGCAATGTAAAAAACGCATATATATCCTCCTGTTTTTGTATTCTTATTCAAGATAATCTCACTCGTTTATTATCTTTTCCTGTCCGACTATAAATCCCAGCACCGTAAGCACAATTGCGAGCACCACAAGAACCGCAAGCGGTGCATTCCAGTTGCCTGCGATATCATATACTTTTCCTAAGATTATAGGTCCGACCGATGCCAGAAGGTATCCTATCGACTGCGCAAGCCCCGAAAGTGCTGAGGTGTCTGTCGGATTCTTTGTGTGCAATCCGAAAAGCATCATTGAAAAACTGATTGTCGCGCCCTGACAAAAGCCACAGCAGACCATGGAAATAATGAGCGAAGAAAGTCCTCCGTTCACAGTGAGAGCCGCAAGCCCCACTGTGTATATTATCCCCAATGCAACTGCCAAAAGTGACTGATTCTTTCTTCTTCCTGCGAGCACCGGAACAGTCAACGATCCGGTTATCCCCAAAAACAGATACGCCGAATTAAAATACCCCGCTGTCACTTTGTCAAATCCGTTGCTTTGAACTATCGTTGCAAACCATGCCACGAAGCAATAAAAAAGGAGCGACTGTATTCCCATAAAACATGCGATAAACCATGACATCGGATCTTTTGTCACATCGGCATGTTTATTCGTCTGAACCTCCGTCTCATCAACCGGTTTGAGTTTTATATCCCGGTTTATAATCCACAAAACTAGCGCAACAGACACAATGAAAACCCACATAAAAAGAGTGTTCCTCCACCCTATCGCATTGGCAAGCGGAACACTTATTCCTCCTGATATTCCGGAGAGTGTCGCCATCATTGTCGTGTATGACGCTGTCATAACTCCGACTTTTTTTGGAAAATGAGCTTTTATTATTGCAGGTACAAGCACATTTTGGATTGCGATTCCAGTTCCTATAACCGCAGTCCCCACAAAAAGGCCTGTAACTCCGGCATATGATCTAACCACTATCCCCGCCAAAAGCAATATGAGTCCTGCGAGCATCATTCTTCCGGCGCCGAATTTTTCAGCGTATTTCCCTGCAAAAAATGACACTATACCGAAGGCTATAAGCGGTATTGTCGTGAGCATCCCCGCTGCGGATCCGGACAGGCTCAAAGACTCTCTTATCGTGCTTACCAAAGACCCCACACAGGTAAAAGGCGCACGTAAACAACAAGCTGCCACCAACACGGCGACGGCCAACAAAACTTTTCTTTTTGAACTCAAATCTTATTTCTCCTGTCTTTCTACTTCAACACATATCTCCGGAGTCCCGTATTCCGGATTGAAGAGCTTTTTGACATTCTCCTCGTACCACCTTTTTATCTCTTCTGTGGTCATCTCGCACTTTTCGCCTTTTGTCTTGATTGTGATCTTGATTGTCTGTTCTTCCATGATATCCCCTTTTTATTCTGTCTGTTTTCCTATGAGTTTCTCTATTGTCTTATCGTCCGCGTCTATGTAAAGTTCTCTGACGTGGTCTATTATCTTTTGTCTCGACTGCTCCGGAGAATCGCCGTACATCTTCGTGACTTCCTTGTATCCCCAGACTGCCTCCGGTGTATTCAAAACCGAAACCGGCATACCGTAGTCAACCCCGCTTTTGTTTTTTCTTCTTACAAAATCCGATATGACAAGATAAGTCTGCATCTGCAGGGCAGTCACTATTCCCGGATAGTTTTTGTACCCGCCTTTTTTGAAACCGCACTGCTTCTTTAGTTCTGTGGATAGAATATCCCTCTCCGGAAATTCGCTGTCGCCGTCCTCGTCCGAAGATATGTACACATCCATGATGACTTTCTCTCTTCGGTTTGCAAAGCCGTCCTCCCACCTCGCGTCGAAGTCGTACCCGTTTCTTCTCGCATTCACAAAATACGGAAGCCATTTTAGGCTTATAAAACCGGCCTTCTTGTCAAAAAACTTGCCGTACGCGATTCTTTTTTCCCTTGCTACAATCTCCCTCCAGCGCCACGGGTCTTTCTCGTAAACATCCGTCCACCAGTAGTCCGGCGCTGTGTGTTCCTCAACAGAGAAACCTTCTATCTCATTTGCAAAAAGAGGGACAAAACCCACTTCCTCTATAAAAGCTTCAAGTTCCTCCACAGTCTGTATGCAATTTGGATCGTTTATGCTTATTCCTCTCATATCATCACCCATTGTATCCCGCCTAAATACATTCCCCAAAGGCTGAAAATAAATTTTTTGTCGGAGTTTTATCCGTCTGTGTATATATTAACAGCCGGACCGTATATCGCACAAGTGTTCTGTTTTAAAAATTTTAAAATACTCTTATAAGTATCATATAAAGTGCTGTCCCTATTATCATGCTAAGAAATGTACTGTGCTTCCATTTGTAGGACAGACCGGTCACAAATGCAGCAATGAGTCCCTGAATTCCACTGCCCGTAAAATCCGTTTTTACCCCCTTGAGGCAATAGACAACCAACACCGCCATGATAGCGGACGGAAGCACACCTCCCAGCCTCTCAAGCCATCCCGGCAACGTCCTGTCGCCTTTTATCAGAACAAACATCGCGCCTCTCAATGCATACGTGACCACTGCGGAGACAGCGATAGCCAAAAAAGTATATGTCATGATTCTTTACCTCTGTTTGATATCGTAAGTATCGTGGAAACAATGAGTAGCGATGGTAGCATAAATCTGTCAGCGCCCAGCACGAACAGGCAGATACCGCTCACAACAAGTCCCACCACGGCCGGAAAGTGACTCTTTGCGCTCTCCCACTGTCCGACAAAAATAATGACAAAAAGCGCCGTCATACAGAAGTCTATGCCCTCTGTTGAAAAAGGAATCATAAGACCTATGAGTCCTCCGAGCACGCCTCCCAGGCACCAGTAAAAATGGCACATCACAGCCAGAGGAAACATCACTCTTCTTCTGTCCTCATCTTTCAACATTATGGTGTGGTTCACGGCATAAGTCTCATCCGTCAACGAGTGAATCATGTACGGTTTCGCCTTACCCATAAGATTGAAATCCTTAAAGAAACTAAGGCTGTAAAAAACCTGTCTGCTGTTCATAAATAAAGCCGTAAGTGCAATCGACAAAAGCGATGCCCCGGAACTCATAAGAGATATAAGAACGAACTGAAACGCCCCTGTGTATACGACAAGACCTATAATAAGTGAGTAATACCAACCGTATCCCGCTTTCTCCATAAGAATGCCGTAGGCAATCCCCAAAAAAATGTAACTGCACATTACGGGAATTGACCTTACGAATGCATATTTAAAAATCTCTTTTTTGCTCATTTTTTGTCCCCAATTCAATTAGTCTGAAACAATTCTCTCTGTTTCTTTCTCATGATTCTAATCGTTATCGCCCTCAAAATAAAGTGAGAAATAAAAAACTGCCATTTCGGATGTCTTCACATCGAAAATGACAGTTTTATTTTTCAACTAATTCAATTTTCCGGTCATATATTTTATTGTCAGTGCCTCGCACTCCGCGTACGAATCTCCCGAGAAACCGTGGTCGCCGTGAATCTCTATCAGCCTGCAGTTTTCATACTGCTCTGCTGCCTTTCTTGAATAATCCACAGAAACCAAAGCATCCTCTGTTCCGTGGATTATGAGCACCGGTTTTTTGAAGGTGCAGATCTCCTTGTACGGATCGAGTTTTGCGGCATCGGTGATGAATTTTTTGCCGAGTTTTAAGTAGAGTGACATGACTGTCTCAGGTGGATTGTCCTTGTCGAATACACCGTTTAACGCCCTTCCGTTTCTGACATCATCCGGTATGCAAAGCGCGGGATAATACATCAAGAGTTCTTTGACATCATCCTCTCTCTCCGCTGCGGCGAGTGCAGATACAAATCCGCCCTGGCTTAAGCCCAACAGATAGATTCTGTCCTTGTCGCAAAACGGCTGCTCCTTTATGTAATCTATGACTCTTATAAGGTCGTTCTTCTGGGTGAGCACACTCATCTCTGTTGTCTTTCCGGTGCTCTTTGTCCTGCATCCCGATCTGCAAAAATCAAAATAAACTGCCACATATCCAAGCTCAGCAAACAGCTTTGCATTTATTTTCGTGTCTTTCATACAACCACCAAATCCGTGGCTTATAATGACGACCGGCTGATTCTTTTTCTTCGACGGAAACATGATTTTTCCTCTGCACTTACATCCGTCGCTGTCGACCTCAAATCTTTTTTCAAGTATTTTTCTTTTGCTTTTCAAAACCCTATTCCTCCATTTTTTTACTTACCTTCAATTGCCCCACATATGCCGATGCTAAAAGCCCGGGGGTCTCCGGATGAGCTAAAATTTATTATAATAAAAGAAACAAGGTTTTGTCATCTGTTTATCCAAAGATCCGTTCTGTTTACCGCTTCACTTTCCATTATTCTGTGAAGCTCGTCAACCGTCACATTTATTATCTCCGACATTATGGTAAACATTGAGTTTCCCGTTATCAAATCACTTTTTGGTTACGCTGCGTAAACCCGTTCGCAAAGCTCACACGGCAGTGTTCATAAGTCAGTAACGCAAAATGAGTACTGTCGCGGTGGATTGGCAAAAAAAGAAGAAGTCTGAAAGGAACATACCTTCCAGACTTCTTTTTTCATGCGTGATCCAAATGTTTCTTATCGGCATTGTGTGCAACAATTAATCCATTAATCCATGTACCTGCTATGCACGCAATTACAATTCCAACTTCTAAAATCATTATACATCCCTCCTTTTCATAAAAAGGCATGTTTATATTACGACCTCTCTTTTTTTTCAACTTTTTATCATAGATTTTTAATCCACTCCTACTTGCTATATCAGCGGCTAAAGGAGCAACTATTGGATTTCTGGCAAATAAATTAGTAGTAAATAACGCTCCATTTTTAACAATGTCAGTTTTCTTTAAAGCAGAAATAGTATAACTCTTTATATGATCTTTTGCAAAAGTTGAACGACCCTCCAAATTTGGAGGGTCGTATTTGACATATAGAGAGAATCCTTTATTTAAGAAGGTTTATTCATTAATTGGAGTTTTTGAAGATAACGAGAGCTTGTATCCTGTAAGACTTATAGTAAAAGAAATGGATGGCGGTAATAGACTATATGTATCTGTTGCATTGAATAGCATAAAAAAAACAGACGTCATGGCGCTCCTGCCTTCAAATGAAGGCTACAGAGAGCTCGGTCTGTTTTCTAGCTTTAATGTAGCTCGTCTTATACAGCTTGTCAATAACAAAGATGGAGAATTTTTCAAATATGTTCCGGATGAACTTCTCAACAAAGAACAGAAAGAGTCCAAAGCAAAGGCAATATTAATAGAGCAGGAAAAGATTGAGGCTATAAGAAAAGTAAATGCTAATTTAGCCAATATGCCAAAAGGGTCGTATTTGATAAAGGCGCTTGCCCTTGTTTAATAATCAATGTCGTTTTAGATAAGGTAGAGCGTAAATATGACACGACATTTTCTATTATCACAGCATATTGTAGCTATACTGATGCAGAAAAAAATGGTATGGAAGGCAATTAGCCTTTCATACCATTTTAAATTTACTATCAGGTTCAAGAGTAGAAGCTTTATCTAATGCAGAAGACAATCCTTCTTCATCTCTGGCCGATAAAATTATCCAACCGGTAGATGCATCATTAAGTTTTGCTAATGCAAAACGCTTTGGATGCTTTTTCTTCCACTCATCGAGGTTGATAGGTTCTTTATCTAGTTTACTTAAAGTTTCTTTAATGATGTTTTCCATATATTTTGTTTTCTCCTTGACTTGATAATTATATTATCTCATATAAAAGCGAAAAAACAAAATTTGAGACTTAATCAAAAGCAAAAATACTATATAAACTGTAAACACCCTTTGCGTAGGGATATTAGGTTGAAGAAAGGCAACCTTTCCGTTGAACGACCCTCCAAATTTGGAGGGTCGTATTTGTGATCTTCATGCTATCTTAATTCCATCTCATCATTCATTTTTACAAAGCCATACTTCTCATAAAGAGGTCTTCCCGTGTCAGTAGCCTCCAGCGATATAGCTGTAATACCTCTGTTCTTAGCATCCTGTACAAGAAGATCT
>JAILHT010000135.1 GCA_024695665.1 Lachnospiraceae bacterium | reverse complement strand
GGACTTCTCAATTTTGTCATGGAGCCGATCTTCTATACCATCCCTCAGATGCTCACAGATTATCCGCTCGCTTTCGGTGCGCTCGGTCTGTCCGGATTCTTTAAAGACAAAAAGAACGGCCTTTCCATCGGCTACATTGCCGGAGTACTCGGTCGCTACTTCTTCTCATTCATATCAGGCTGGATCTTCTTTGGGGAATATGCAGCTTACTACGATATGGCCGCTATACCTTATTCACTTGTCTACAACGGTGCTTATCTGATCCCGGAGGCTGTGATAACCCTGATCATAATAAATCTTCCTCCGGTAAAGAATGCTTTTAGCGAGGTACGAAAAAGAGCCATCGCTGAATAAAGCATTCCCATTTACAAACTCGGTCGGGGTTGTCTGTCGAATCAGTTCTTAGGTCAGTTTTTAGACTGTTCGGATTTCTCCGACTGAGTTATAGCTATGGTGATTGCGATATAAGCACAAGCCAGACATATATTTGAAACTAAAACCGCCCGTTCTGCCCAACGCATGGAGCATACCCCGCCAAGCATAGCTCCCGCTACGAAGGTCACAATGACCAATAGGTAGGAATTGGCGGTTTTTATATATTTTGCATCCTTCTTTGTTATCCACATAAAAATATTTTCTGTGTATTTTCTTAAGTTTCCGGTCGACATCGTAGTCGCTATCGGTTCTCCTCTGAAGGACTTGAAGCCCTCCATCTGCATAGCCGCAATAAAGGATATCAACACATTGCTCAAAAGGTTGTAATACTCTGTCTGTGGCAAAAATGAAACTACTGTTACTGCCGCCATCTCGATCAGGATCGTAGCTCTGTGCACAAATTTTATGTGTCTGTCAAGCATGGCTTTCTCTATGAGAAGCACACAAAGTATCCCAAGGAAAAAAGCCAAAATCGAGAGAATGTATTTTGTGTTGTCGTAGCCTTTCCCGCCGATCACGGCTATTCCCAGCATGACTATATTTCCCGTCTGTGCATTCGCGAAAACTCCGCCTCTTGTGATAAATGTATATGCGTCCAAAAAACCGCCTGTCAGCGCCAAAAATGCCGCGACGCGAAGTTTTTTTGAACCTACAACAGGTTGATTATCCATCTGAACTCCTAATTTTATTCTTGTCCCGTCTTTCTAAATCTCTGTAAGTATTTGTTGCTCTTTAAAGCTATTAGCAGCTGGATCGCCATAACCACCCATATCGATGGCTCGCAAAAAATAACTGCGGTGTAGCCAAACACCGGTATGAGGAAAATAACAAAAAGAATTTTTCCGATCAATTCTATCACACTGGATATAATCGGAAGTCTCTTCTCGCCAAGTCCCTGCAATCCGTTTCTACAGGCAAATATTATGCCAAGGAAAAATGTAAACGGACCTTCCACGCGAAGATATGTAGTCGCATTTCCTATAATAGTCGGATTGTCTGAGCCGGTTATTATTCTGACCAGATATCCTGAACTTACGAAAGCTATCACACCTATAACACATGCCATCACCGCACAATATGTCAAAACATATCTGTAGGCTTTTATTATTCTGTCTCCTCGGTTTGCTCCTCTGTTCTGCGAGCAGAATGTTGTCATAGCCATACCGACCGAATTGAATGGGAGATTGTAGAAAGGCATTATCTTTCTTGCCGCCGTATGTCCCGCTATGACCATAGCTCCAAGTCCGTTTATTCCGGATTGTAATATCACCGAGCCCAATGATACAACACTGCTCATGAAAGCAAGTGCATAGCCCTGCGTTGCTATCTCGATATACATCTGTTTCGGAATGTTAAAATGTTTTCTTTTTGGTATAAGTACAGGCTCTTTTTTCAATATGTATATGAAACATAAGACTGCAGAGATTCCCTGTGCTATTACCGTCGCGACTGCTGCCCCCTGCACTCCCATTTTGAATCTCGCGATGAACATATAGTCCAAAAAAATATTTGTGAGCGAAGATATCACAAGAAAGACAAGTGGCATGAAGCTGTTTCCAAGCGCCTGAAGCAGTCCGGAAAACAGATTGTATGCAAACATAACTATTATCCAGAGGATTATGAGGGATACATAGCTGTATGACTCCTCAAATATTTCTTCCGGAGTATTCAAAAGCCTCATCACAGACCTTAATGCCAGACGACCGATAACAGTGAGTGATATGGATGTGGCTCCGCCTACAATTAACGCTCCTGCCACAGACTGTTTCAGTCTTTCTATATTTCTCTCTCCGTAGCATCTGGCTGTAACGATTGCGAGTCCTCTACCGGTTCCCAATGCAAAGCCTACCAAAACCTCATAAATGGTTGAACATGCACCTATGGCGGAGAGGGATTCCTCCCCCAGGACATGACCTACTATGGCCACATCCATGGTGTTGTACAACATTTGAAATATATTTGAAATCATCACCGGTATAGCAAACATGATAAGTGACTTAAAAATCGGTCCGTTTATCATGTCTATGCTTCCGGTTTTATCATTTTTCATTATTTTCTTTTCCTTACTGTTGTCTTGTCTGCAAAGTGCCTACAAGACTTGGAATCAACTGTTTCTTTCTGGATACCAGTCCTTTGAGGTGATATCCGTCCTCCGGGTTCAGATTGAACGCGTCTTTTGCAAGTTCTTCTGCGCCATCACCGACGCACATTAGGTCGGTGCTCTCTCTGATGATATTTGTGAGCATAAAGAAGATCATATCGAGTCCTTCCTCTTTTCTGGCTTCATCGATATAATCTTCGAGTTTTGCCTTAAGCTCCTCAAGCTCAACCGCATTCATGGAGTTGACCTGTCCCACAGCAAACTTCACATCGCCGACATTGAAGGTCTTGTAATCCTGGTGAAGCACCTCCTCCGGTGTCTTTGATTCAAGGTCACTTCCTGCGGAGAACATGTCGATTGCAAGTTCCTCTATCTCAACTCCCGCAATCTTTGCGAGTTTCTCACACATCATTTTGTCAATCTCCGTGCATGTAGGCGATCTGAACATGAGTGTATCCGAGATTATGGCGGAGCAGAGTAGACCTGCTATCTGTTTTGGTATATCAATCTGTCTCTCCTCAAACATCTGAGTTATTATTGTCGCGGTGCATCCAAGTGGCTGGTTCCTGAAGAATATAGGCGACATTGTCTCTATAGCTCCCAGTTTGTGATGATCTATGATCTCAACAACCTCGGCATGATTGATTCCGTCTACCGCCTGTCCTTCTTCGTTATGGTCAACCAATATAAGTCTTTTTCTCTTTTTATTCAAGAGATTTCGTCTGGATATCATCCCGACATAATTGTCATTATTGTCGAGGACCGGGAAATCTCTGAATCTTTTCTGTCCCATTATCTTCTGAATGTCCTCGATAAAGTCTTTCATATGGAATGTGACAAGATCATCCGATTTCATATAGTGGCTTATCGGCATACTAAGGTTTATAAATCTCGCAGCCGTAAATGTGTCGAGCGGTGTGCTTATCACAACGCAGTTGTGTTCCTCCGCCTGCATTATTATCGTCTTTGAAACTTTTGCACCGTCGCAGACAACGATACATGCCGCATCCATCTCGATTGCGCAAAGCTGTGATTCGTATCGGTTTCCAAGTATGACAAGGTCACCTTTTTCAATATATTCTTCCATCACATCAGGATTCGCCGCTGCGATAAGAACTTTTCCGTTGGTGAATTTTGCGTCGATATCTCCGACAAGCATACTTCCCTCAACGGTTTCCACGATATTTTTATAAGGTGTATCGGCATCGGCGAGTGCTTTGCTGTCGTACACATCCATATACGATGTACTTATGTCACCCACGGTTATGATTCCCTCAAGCTTGTCGCTGTCCACTATAGGTATAGTCACAACTCCGTTCTGCTTCATCCTTCGCCATGTCTCTTTCAGTGAAAGGCCACCGTTTACACCCTCTGTTTTTCTGATCTGTATATCTCTTACCTGAGTTCTGACATCCGGTATATACACAGGTGCGCTGGCCCCGAAATAGTTCAATACATACTGTGTCTCCTGGTTCAGCTGACCTGCTCTTGCGGCAATATAGCCATCACCTTCGACCTGATTTTTCAGATACGCATATGATATTGCTGAACATATGGAATCCGTATCAGGATTTTTGTGACCTATTACAAATGTAGGCCTTTTTGTCTCTTCCATGTTTCCCTCTCCTTTAACATCCGTGATGTTATTACTGAATTCTACATTATTCTTTTGAGACAGAAAATGCAAGACTTCACCTTAATAACGTTTTTATAGCAGCCTAGATACAACGCGACAATAAACATTGCAAAAGATCATATAAAGAGCGATACTATATCTGATATAAAGATGTCTGAGATAGTTTAAACCGGTTAAATGAATATAGGAAGTAGACTGATTAGCATTCCTATAACTTCAACATCGGTTGCTTAAAGTACCAGCAAGGATGTAGTAAAACACATGATAAAAAAATTGTCGAAAAAAGGGAAAAAACGCAATATCCGCATTCCTTTTTATGAAAAGGATGAAAGCGGAATGATTTATTTTGGAATTGCAGCTGCAGGAATATTATTAAGCCTAGTTAACGGATTAATTGTAGCGCACAATGCAGACAAGAAACATTTAGATCACGCATGACCTGCGGTCTCCGCTCCGCTTCGGTCCGTGCTAAACCAAGGTCCACTGGACCTTGAGCACCCTCTACGCCCTCACGACGTTCGGGACGCAATGAGACCTCCGGTTTATACTCTTACGTTTATTAAAAAAGAGGCCATCCTTTGGATGACCTCTTTTTTAATCGGCGTGACAGGATTCGAACCTGCGGCCTCTACGTCCCGAACGTAGCGCTCTACCAAACTGAGCCACACGCCGTTAATTTGGCACGGCTTTAAGCCGTGCCTTATTTTTTAACGCTAAAACATAGTATCACA
>JAILHT010000076.1 GCA_024695665.1 Lachnospiraceae bacterium | reverse complement strand
GTCTTGTCCTTTGTCAGAGCCTCAATCGCCTCTGTGAGCATGGCCTCGTTCTCCGGGTCGACATTTGCGGTGGCCTCATCAAGAATGATGATAGGGCTGTCTTTCATTATGGCTCTTGCGATACTTATTCTCTGTTTTTCACCTCCGGAAAGAGAAGCACCGCCTTCACCAATCAAGGTTTCGTAACCGTTTGGAAGAGACATTATGAAGTCGTGACATTTTGCTTTCTTTGCGGCCACTATCACTTTATCCATTGATGCTTCCGGTTCACCGAATCGAATGTTGTTTGCAATGGTATCCTCAAAAAGATAGACCCTCTGGAATACAAAACTGAAATTTTTCATAAGACTGTCAAAGCTGTATTCTTTCACGTCTTTTCCTCCCAGTAAAACCTCCCCTTCATCTACATCCCAGAATCTGGCGATGAGGTTTGTGAGAGTGGTTTTTCCACCGCCGGAAGGCCCTACAATCGCGGTTGTCGTATTCGCCGGAATCTTTAAGGAAATGTTGTCTATTATCTTTTTGTCTTCGTATGCGAAAGAGACATTTTTGAGTTCAATATCCATTGAGGACGGTGTCATGTCTTCGCCGTCGATGTCCATTGGCGTAATGTCGAGGACTTCTTTTGCGAGTGTAACAGCTAGATTTACATTTCGAAGTAAAGCCGAGAACCCGCCCATAAGGTCAAGGCTTTCATATACCATAAAAGACGAAATGATCATAAGTATCGCATAGAGCAGAGGCATAGTCCCATCAAGGTAAAACGAGACTGATGCGAATATCATCAATACGCCAATCAGTTTTGTGGTGATTCCCTGAAGTAAGAAATACGGAATGACGGCATATTCCAAAGCAGTATCTGCATCCTTTTTTTCGGTGATGGTTCGCTCAAGTTTTTTGGCGGTTTTGTCGGTAAGGTTGAAGTTCTTTACCTCGGCGATGCCCTGAACATACTCTATGACAGAACCGACTAAAGCTTCATCCGCGTTTGCTTTGCGAGGCGCAACGGGTCTTGTTGATTTTTGCATTAGTGTGTTGAACAGGGAAAAAACAAACACACCAAACAGCAGGATGAGAGCGATTCGCAGATCAAAAAACAGAACAAATACGGTTATAACAGCGGTGGTCATTATCCCCTGTGTGGATATCATGACAACTCTTGTCGCAACATCTGCCATCTGCTCCATGGTGTTTGTAGTGATATTTGTTATTCTTCCCAGGGAGTTGCTGTTGAAAAAACCCATAGGAAGATATCGCAGGTGTTCTGCAATCTCTATTCTTTTCCCCGAGCATGAATTGTACCCGGCCTCGGTCTGAAGCATAGTTGATTTCAGCCCTATAAGAATCTGTCCGATGATCGAAATCAGCATTATTATGACAGCGTTTCGTATGTTTTCAATCGTCATGTTGTCCTCTATGATACCATCCAGAATCATGGCGATAGCTGGGATACGCACTGTTGCAAAAATAGCTTTTGCGGTTCCCAAAACAAGCGCCAGATAGAGTTTTTTTCTGTCAGTCTCGTCACAAAAATTGTAGTAAAGTTTTAACGTCTTAAACATTTAGGCCACCTCACTGTCTTTAGAGGAGACATGCGCGTTCCACATGTCCTTGTACAGAGTCGAATTCTTTAGAAGATCGTCATGTGTTCCAAAAGAATCAACCACACCGTCATTTATGACGAATATGCAGTCAGAGGAGGTGATGGTTGAAAGTCTGTGAGCTATGACAATCAAGGTTTTTCCGGAGACAAGCTTTGCTACCGAGCGCTGGACAAGTGCTTCATTTTCCGGGTCGGTGTAGGCGGTAGCTTCATCAAGTATTATGACAGGAGCATTTTTTAACATAGCACGGGCTATACTAATTCGCTGTCTCTCACCGCCTGAGAGGTGGCCTCCGCTGCCTCCGCATACGGTGTCATATCCGTTCTCGAGATTCATGATAAAATCATGGCATCCACAAGCTTTTGCGGCATTTATGACATCCTCGTCGGAAGCATTTTGATTGCCCATTCTTATATTTTCCATGACAGTCTCATCGAAAAGGTAATTGTCCTGCGAGACGTAGGCTATGTTTTTGTTGTATTCAGACAACGGAAAATCTTTGATATTCACACCGCCAAAAGAAATCTCGCCTTCATCCACATCCCAGAAAGAGGCTATAAGTTTTGCAATTGTGGATTTCCCGGAGCCTGAAGGCCCAACGAGAGCATTTACTGTGCCTTCTTTTATGACCATACTCACACCGTGGAGAACTTCCTTTTCCTTATATCCGAAATGTATGTTTTTAAGCTCAATGGTTGTACCGGAAGGGTTTGAAGTTAGGGTATCCGGTCTCTCTAGATCTTTTTTCTCAAGTATCGATGTCGCCTCGGAGATGATTGCACCGGTTTTTGATATGTCATCCATATAACCTGCGACTACCATAAGAGGAGATACAAGACCTAAGGATAGGATGATCATCATAAGCGCATCGGTGCCTGTGATTTTGTCCGTCATATAATACCATCCTGCGAAAGGAAGAAGAGTTAAAAGCTGTGCAGGCAACAAGGTCATGGCGACGTTCTGATACAGATTGCAACGTCTCATCCATTCAATAAAACAGTCGGCCCCTTCTTTGGCCGCTATGACAAATTTTTCATAGGAAGTTTTTGATTTTCCGAAGGCTTTTATGACCTCTATTCCGTTTATATATTCGACAGCGGTATCATTTAAAGCTTTCGTTTTTTCTATCGTGTTGTTGAAACTGTCCTCGGAACCAACCATCATAAGCGCAAAGAAAATACATCCGATGGGAACACTCAAAAATGACAGAAGTGTCAAGGATACATTTACCCTAAACATAAGAATCAGGATCCCTATCGGCACAATACAGTTTGCTATGACCTCAGGGATTATATGGGCAAGTGTTGTCTCAATGGAATCTACACGCTCTACAATGATATTTTTGTAAGAACCTGACGAGTCGTCCAAAACATCTCCTAAAGGCATACGACTGAGCTTTTTGGTGAGCTGTCTTCTTATCTCCGCGAGAACGCCGAAGGTTGCCTTGTGGGAGAGTGCGGTTGATATGGTGTGAAACAGTTTGTTAATGATCCAACAGAGTGCTATATACAGGCACAAAGTGGAGTAAAACCCGTAATCTCTGTTACTCTCGATAAGAGCTGTGACAATTTTTGCCACAAACAGATATGGTACAAAACCGGCTACAACACTGATGATTGCAGTTATGACGCTCAATAAGTAAGAGCCTTTATTCATGCCGGCAAATTGAACAACCCAGCCAAGGGTGCTCTTCTTTTTTACACTTTCTTTCATGTCCCTTCTCCTTTGGTATTTGTTTAAAGTGATAACATCAGCCGTCTCCAACCGGCGGCATAAAAAACATCCAGGTGTTTTGCGTACTGTATGGCTTCTTCCTCCGTGAAGTCGTGTTCGACAACACGAAAGATGGCATCTATGGCTGAAGTGACAAAAAGGTGATACTCCCTCGCCGGTATTTTTTTAAATGGAATTGCAAGGTTTTTCATTTTTTCAAAATACAGTTCGGTGGTTTTTGTCTCCACAACCGCAAGATCGTGAATATAGTTCTCATACCTCGTTCCCTGAGAGTGGCAGACGAGGAGTTTGAAAGCGTCAAAGTGCTCATAGATGTAACGGATTATCCACTCTGTTTCAGAGTTGTCTGCCCAAATGTCTTCTGCGTCCACATTTGAGAGAGTGTCAATCTCCTCGTCGAAGAGATTGTTGTATTGTTCAATCAATCCATCGTAGGCAGGACTGACCAGAGCGGAAAACATTTCCTCCTTGCCGGGAAAATGTTTATAAAGCCCCGAGGCGCTCATTCCGCAGTTTGCGGCAATGCGACGCATGGACGCATCCTTGAAACCATATTTTAAAAATTCTTCAAAAGCAGCGGCTACAATCTTTGCGTGGCTTTCCGTCTTATCCTTAGGCACGATACTTCCTCCTTAAATTTCGAACAAAATAAAAGCGAACAGTGTACGCTTTCGATAATGAAAGAGTACACTGTTCGCTAATCAAGTTCAACAAAAAGAAAGTTTGATGAATATCTTTATCAATTACTCCATGTTTTCACGTATTTTATTCATAAAAAATGTTATGACTTTGCTTCCCTCTACAACATTAGGTAGTTTTTCGGAAGGGATGCATCTCTCTGGATGCCACTGGACAGTCCATATCGGAAGAGTTTTGTGGTGAGTCGCCTCCACCAGGGAATCCTCCGTGCTGTAGAGGTCGACCATAAGACCGTCGCCGATCTTGTCCAAAGCCTGATGATGAGCACTGTTGATACGAAAGGTTTCGCCGTACAGCGGATACAGCCATGAATCCTTGCCGCTTACTTTGGCAAGGTGACTCTTGTCATATTCACATCCTTCATCTCTCGCATGTTTTTTTGTCTCAGGTACATCCTGAATCAGGGTGCCGCCGAAGAAGACATTTATCATCTGGTGCCCTCTGCAAATGCCAAGTACAGGCTTTTTCTGTTCAATAAAACTTGCCAGTACAGTTCTTTGAAATTCATCAAGTTTGCGATTCATTTCCCCGCAAGCTATGTTTTTGCATCCGTAATACTCAGGGCAGACATCAATACCACCCGGCATGATAAGACCGTCGAATTCGGACGCACAAAAACCGTCTAAAGTGTCAAAAACTATTGGTTTTGCGCCTTGTGATATAATCGCTTTTTCGTAATTTAAAAAAGGTTGGCCAAAACCGGGGATCGCTATGTTTAGTTCCATTTCTATTGCTCCGATATTATTTTTTTATTGAGTCGAGGAAGTCCTTTGCCCTCTGTGTCTTAGGGTGTTCAAAGAATTCCTCCGGCGTATTTTCTTCTATAAGCTCGCCGTCTGCCATAAACACGACTCTGTCAGCAACTCGTCTGGCAAAATTCATCTCATGACTTACAATGACCATCGTCATTCCTTCTCTAGCCAGTTCGGTCATAACGTTTAACACCTCGTTTATCATCTCCGGATCGAGCGCTGAAGTAGGCTCGTCAAAGAGCATTGCGATAGGGTGCATTGCAAGGGAGCGCGCGATTGCGACACGCTGCTGCTGTCCACCGGAAAGCTGTGCCGGAACCTTGTTAGCCTGGGAGGCGACTCCGACTCTCTTTAAAAGTTCCATGGCTTCCTTCTCGGCTTCCGTCTTGTTCATGTGAAGAACTTCGACAGGCCCTATTGTAACATTTTCAAGGATGGTTTTGTGCGCAAAAAGATTGAAGGACTGGAATACCATTCCGATCCTTGAGCGCAATTTTGCAAGTTCCTTTCCGCTGTCAGGTAGTTTTTCCCCCTCAATCAAAACCTCGCCCGAATCTATTCCTTCGAGTCGGTTTATGGTTCTGCAAAGGGTTGATTTTCCGGAGCCGGAAGGCCCTATAATGACGACAACTTCACCTTTTTTTATAGAAAGGTTTACATCCTTAAGCACGTGGAGATTGCCGTAGTGTTTATCAATATGTTTGAGTTCGATAACGGTATTTTCTGACATTTGGGGTATCCTTTCTTATCTGGTGATAACCGGTGAAGTCTGGGTTCTTCGTGCAATTGCGACGGAAATCTTGTTCAGAATATAGTTTATTATAATGTAAATCACGGCGACTACAAGGTAAACCGACAAAAGTGCGTCATAGTTTGAGATGAGAACCTTTGCATTCTGCATGAGATCAGGGAAGTTGATAACATATGCAAAAGTTGTATCCTTCACGACAATGACAATCTCTGCTATGAGTGCCGGGATGACCTGATGTATAGCCTGTGGAAATATTATTTTTGTAAAGGTTTTGCTCTCTGTCATTCCGAGGGAGAGAGCGGCTTCCTTCTGCCCTTTCGGCACGGCATTTACGCCGCTTCGAAGAACCTCTGCGACGACACCACAGGCCGATATCGCTACCGGAATAGAGATCCTGAAGATGGAAGGAAGATTTATTCCAAGCTGCGGCACGATAAGGAAAAAGAAATAGATGAAAAGAAGTGTAGGGACACCCCTTGTGAATTCTATCAAAACCGTAGCTATCCTGTTTAATATTTTGTAGTTGCAGATTCGGCCAATCATGAAGATCATACCGATTATAAAAGCCATAAGACCTGCCAAAAAGGCCGCCTCAAGTGTGCCGACAAGACCGTTTGCTATGAAACGCCAGGTCGTATATTTGGTGAAAAACGACCAGTATTTTGCGTCGAACTGTCCATTGTCATAGAAGGCTTTGGCAATGAAAAATATGAAGACTGCGATTGCGACAAGTGAGATTGCAGTTGCAACAGCGATCTGTTTTTTGGCTTTTTTTCCCGGCTCCTCGTAGAGGGCATCACGGACCGTACGTGTATATGTATTCATCGTAAAATCCTCACTTTCTTGTCAAGAAGGTTGCCGAGCTGCCCGATAACTACCGCGGTTATGCAGTAGAAAAATGCGGAAATCAAAAATGATGTCACTCCTCCGACCGATCTTGTGTTGATATATGAAACCACTCCGGTGAGGTCCGTCGGGGACAGAGGAACCTGTGAGGCCAGTGAGGTCGTAAGCATTGTCGCGATGAGAAGATTTGTCATCGGAAGTATGGAAAAGCGAACAGCCTGTGGTATCACAATTTTTCTCATCATAAGAGGGAAGGTCATACCGATAGATCTTGCAGCCTCGATCTGACCAATGCCGATAGCATTTATACCGCTCATAAGGTACTCCGAACAAAATGAAGCCGGAATAAGTGTAGTGGCGGTGAGCACACAGCTGTGATATGAGAGGATGAGATCGAGCTCCGGAAGCGCATATACCAAAAGTATAAGAAGGGCGGCACCCGGGATGTTTCTGAAAATCTGAACGTAGAACTCACCGAAAAGTCGAAGCGGTTTTATCGGACATACACGAAAAACTGTGATTATAACGCCGATTATCATTGCACCGATAAAAGAAAAAATTGTGAGTTCCCAGGTGGTCAATAGACCTTGTAAATATTTTTCCCCGTATACAGAGAGCAATTCCCCAATTGACATCTGTTTCTCCTTTGTCTTAAAACAATTTCAGCAGAGACTGATAATGCGCGTCTCTGCTGAATAATTATACTATTTCACGTTAATCTTATAAAGAGTTAAATGTGTTTTTATTCTGCGATGGCAGGAGCGGCAGGAGCATCAGATACACCTGTTCTGTCGCCGAGGGTGATCTTCCAAAGCTCGTTCCATGTTCCGTCATCCTCGATTGCTTTGAGGAAAGAGTTGATGAATTCAACTGAATCAGTACCCTTCTGAACACCGATTCCGTAGCTGTCCTCAGGTCCGAATACATCGCCTGCAATCTGGTATGTTCCGGAAGATTTTACCATTGCGTTGAGAAGCAAAGTATAGTCTGTTACGTATGCGTCTACACGTCCCTGCTCAAGAGCTGTACGTGCTTCAAGATCTGTCTCAAATTCCTGGATGGTTGCCTCAGGTGCATACTCTTCAAGGATGCTTGGTCCTGTTGAACCGGCCTGTGTTGCGACAACTTTTCCGGCAAGGTCGTCAAGTCCTGTGATCTCAGTATTGTCAGCAGTTACAAGGATTGCCTGCTGAGATGTGTAGTAAGGTCCGGCGAAATCGATGAGCTCTTTACGCTCGTCAGTGATTGAATATGTAGCAAATACAACGTCAACCTGATCGCTTGTGAGAACCGACTCACGTGTGCTTGAGTCAACCTGTGTGAACTCTACGGCATTCTCATCACCTAAGATATAGCGAGCGAGGAGCTGATAGAGACCTGCATCAAAACCACGTGTGACATTGTCTGTCTCGTCGAGCTGGCTGAAGAGCTGTGAAGTACGAACTCCGCCGACTCTCAAAACGCCTGCTTCCTTTATTGAAGTAGCCCATTCGCTTGCTGCGATAACATCATCTGATGCTACGTTTCCTGCAGCGATGAGAGTGTCATAGGCATCTTTGTCGATAGCAACAGGCTCAAGTTCCTCAACAGCGGCAGCCTCAGTCTCAGCAGCTTCAGTCTCTGTAGCTTCTGTCTCAGCAACTTCAGTTTCAGCGCTTTCTGTCTCTACAGCTTCGGTAGCTGTGCTCTCTTTTGATGAATCTGAAGAGCCACAACCGGCAAGTGCAAGGCTGGCTGCTAAAACAGTTGCAAGTGTTACACTCATAAATCTTTTCTTCATAATATTCTCCTTCTTGAAATTTATTTCACGAAAATCGTATGAATTTCCGTACGTTTTTTCTGTATAACTTTATCGCAGAAAAGTAAGTTGAAAAGATTTTACACAATCAATTAGGAATATGTCAAGATAATCAAGGGATTTTTTAGGGTTTCTTTATTTATAATGGGCGATAAGAAAAATCTATTACAGGGGGATTTTGAAGTAAGAAGGGCACAGGCAAAATATGAATTTTATTTCGTTTATCTTATGATAAAATGATTGTACCGATGAGATGAGCGGGACGGGAATTGAATAGAAACAAGACATCATGCAGGAGGTTTTATGAAAAAAATATATTTTGTCAGACATGGTCAGACGGTATGGAATGTTGAAAACAAAATCTGCGGAGCGACAGACAGTCCGCTCACGGAACTTGGAATAGCTCAGGCGAAGGAGACCGGAGAGGCAATTTTAAGAATGAATATAAAGGCGGATATGATATTGACGTCACCGCTTTCTAGGGCTCATGACACCGCAATTCAAATATCAAATGAGACAGGAATACCGCTTCGGGTTGAGAGACGCCTTATGGAGCAGAATTTCGGAAAATATGAGTCGACACCTAGGGACGGAGAAGAGTTCAGACTTCAGAAGGAAAACTTCGTGTACGATTACGACGGTGGGGAATCGATGATGAGGGTCGGACAGAGAATCTACAATCTCCTCGACGATCTCGCAAAGGATGACAAGATATATATTCTCGTGGCACACAATGGTATCGCGCGAGTGATTCGTTCTTATTTTCAAAATATGTCAAATGAGGAATATGCCGCTTACGGGGTGAAAAATTGTGAAGTGGTGGAATACGAGTTTAAGTCAGTCTAGAATTGACATAAAATATGGATTTCACATACGTAAAGCTCCGCAGTGCGGAGCTTATCGCAGATGAAACGCTTGCCATTCCGTATGAAATATATAGAGAAATTGGAGAGAGTGGAAGGCAAGCTTGCAGACTGATTTAAAAAAAATCATTAGTCTACATATTTACCAATAAATGTAAAGATTTTGTCAAAATAAAGTTCCGGATCAAGGTACATTGCCTGGCCGTGTCCTGCGCCTTCCGCAACGTAGAGGTCCTTATCCGTAGGACAGGCATCATAAAGTTCATATACCATGTCGGTGTGGACAAAGTTGTCGACTGATCCGTGTGTAAAAAAGACCGGAAGTGAGGTCTTTTTTATCTGTTCGAGGGATGATGCCTCTGTAAAACTGTAACCTGCTCTGATAGAAGATATCACACTAGCGGTGTTGAGTATAGGGAAAGATGGCAGATTGAAAAGATAAGCCACCTCGTCTGAGAAAATATCCCATACTGAAGTGTAACCGCAGTCATCAACAGCGACTCTTACATTCTCCGGAAGATCTTCCCCGGAGGTCATCATAACGGTTGCACCTCCCATTGATACTCCGTGCAATACGATTTCGGCCTCAGAATCCATATCTACAATATAGTTGATCCATTTTACGATATCGGCCTTGTCGAGCCAACCCATTCCGATGTAATCGCCCTCGCTCTCGCCGTGGGAGCGAAGATCCGGAATAAGTACGTTAAAGTCTTTGTCGGCATAATACATTCCGTAAGCTCTCATGTGAACGCGGTTTCCTGTGTAACCGTGGATCACGATCGCGTATTTGTGGCTGTCAGGATCGGTTTCAAAATAATCCGCAACAAGATTCAAACCGTCATCCGAAGTGATGGAAGTCTCTGTCATATCTGCTTCCTCAAGCCACTCTTTAAGGTTCTCGTTGATTTCTTCGGAATTTGCTGCAATTATCTTGTCGGTCTCACCGGTGGTTACACTTTCAGGCGCCACCTGGCTGTTTACCGAATCTTTTCTTGCAATGGCGAAAGTTACAAGATAATTTGCGCCAAAGATATCGATTGCCAAGAGCAGTACGATAATAACTGCTATAGGAATAATAATCTTTTTTTTCATAATATAATTCTCCGTATATGTATATAGGTTTACGATGTTTTTTGAGCATCGGCTGCATTTCCCCTAAAAATGCAGCCAAAAAAGAAATGGTTTCACACAATTCAATGATGCGAAACCATTCTACATAAAAATCTTTTTTTAATCAAGTATATTTTTAATCTTTGTGAAATACAACTTTGTTGCGGCCGGTCTCCTTTGCCTCGTAGACTGCCTCATCGGCCCTTTTTACCAGGATTTCAAGTGTATCACCTTTTTTGGAGAGCGTACAGCCCAAGCTTATCGTGATATGTTTTACGGTGACAAAGCATATCTCATCGATGCATTTTCTTATGCTCTCGGCGAAATCAAACAGAGATTTCTCGTCAGTCTTTGGGATCATGTATATGAATTCCTCACCGCCCCAACGGCCGAAGGCATGTCCCGGCTGTAAGAATTCTTTTATCATATTTACCACTGCGAGAAGAACCATATCTCCGATATCATGTCCGTAGGTGTCATTTACGGCTTTGAAGTGGTCGATATCCATAAATATAAGTCCGCACTTGTCGTTTTCATCAGAGAATTCGAGGGCTTCATTGACCTTTTTCTCTAGCTCCCAACGGTTGTAAATCTTTGTCAGTCGATCGGTGTATGCAAGCTTTCCAAGTTCTTTATTCATCTTGTTGAGGTCCTGGGAGGTACTCTCCAAAAAGGCAAGAACACGGTCGAGGAACGGAACCTCACCGTTGTAGTCCACATCATCGGCTTTAACAGGTTCTGCAACACGACAGCAGATGGTCTGATCTTCGCCGCCTTCATCTTCCTTGAGACCTATAACAACCATAGAACTGTTTAGCGCGCCTCCCTCGCCTTCAGCGTCAACAAACAGTTCGGCATAACCCGATACCGAGGAGAGTTCAGGTGAGACTTCTCTGTAGATATCTATTTCTTTTTTGTAATCAGCGCGCATAAAACGAACGCGGTTTCCACATTCAAAAATAAAAACCGCTTCAGGATTGAAGTCAGATAAGTCTGAAGCTGACTTTTGTGTCAACGACATGAGTTTGAGTTTGTCAGCGTATGACAGTCTGAAATGATCTCCCCTGTGCACATCGGACGTGAAATGTACGGAGCCGTCCTCGTCATAGGCAGAAGGGACTCTTGCAATCTTGTAGTCGTCGCGCATTATGATTAGAGGAAATTCACAGACGTTCTGTACAAAATATTTATCCGGAATAACACGGAGATATCTCGAAAAAATCTCGGTAGGATTTTTTTTGTCTATCTCTGTCACTATAGTGTCGCCCCTAGTACCGGTTATAGTCATCTCGATTCCGATTGGACACCATCCGAAGTTGTTGTCCATGTAAAGCTTCAGGCTGTCACTTAAGAAGGCGATGACAACAAAGGCATTAGAGTATACTTTTTGGCCGTACACATGGGCGGTATTGTTTTTTCTTATGTTTCTTCCTGCTTTTATGCCGAATCGCGGTATATTGTAATGGCTGAACTCGCGCATGAATGTGCAGACTGAAGAACTGTTTGAGGCGTAACAAATCTGAAGACACTTCAGGTTGTCAAAACGTTCCAAAGATTCGTTTATCATACGACCTGCAACGAAGGCTGTTGAGTTCTCCATATCCAGGTCGTATTGTCTTAGGATCGTATTTTTAAAACACGTCATCGACAATTCAACCGGATTGTTGCTAAGGTCGTATTCTTCCTTTACGATATTTGCAGCAGTGACACCGGAGAGACAGGATTTCGGAAGACGTTTTGCTATGGTTTCAACCATCAGATCCTCGTCGATATCAAGTCTTGGATTGTACAGTTGCAGGAGAACGCCTTTGGCGTTTTTGTAGTCTTCATTGTTTTCGATTTCGTGTATAATGGAATTCAGTTCGCCAATATCATAGAAATGATATGTTTTTTGAATCATACGGATACCCCCGATTTATTCATATGATTTGTTTTATAGGATATTAGTAACAGATTTCAATTAATTGTACAACTTTTATAAGGATATGTATATGTATAAGTTGTTGTAAATCAGCTAATTTTTGCGAATATTTAACTTAAGTCTAGGCATAAGCTCCGACTGAAGTTAAAACACTTCGTGAATATAATTGAAAAAAAGGAGACAGATATGATAATGAATATTTTAGCTGTCGGATGTGGCGGTTTTTTGGGTGCAGTTGGCAGATACCTTTTGGGTCTGATACCGGTGAGTGAGACCTTTGTTTTTCCGATAAAAACGCTTGCAATCAACCTGATAGGCTGTGTTGCAATCGGACTTATCGCAGTATTTGCGTCAAAACATTCCGACTGGAATCCGCAGCTTGTACTTTTCCTTAAAGTCGGAGTTTGCGGCGGATTCACAACCTTTTCTTCGTTCGCATTGGAGAGCGCTGACCTCATGAGAGGAAATCATACGTTGTTCGCATTTATCTATGTGTGTCTGAGCGTTGTGATAGGTGTCGGTACAATATTTTTTATAGAAAATCTAAACAGCGTTTAAACCGTAGAGGGTTTTTACAAGTCCGATTGAGACATAGTTGCTTAAGATGGCTTCATAGTCGGTGCCGGATTCTGCGAC
>JAILHT010000068.1 GCA_024695665.1 Lachnospiraceae bacterium | reverse complement strand
GATAAAAGAGATGATATGTCTCACCGAGGGCGAGGACAAGATCATAGAAAAAATGAAAGGCTTCGAGTCGGTGCTTGTCGGAGATATCCCAAGCCACGAGAGAAACCTTTTTGTAAAACACTGCTTTGAGAACAACATCAGGTGCTACAGCATACCGAAGCTTTCGGATATTATGATCAGAAGCGCGGAGAGTATAGATCTTTTCGACTCACCGCTCATGCTTTATCGAAACAGAGGACTAAACTACCTTCAGGCTATAATGAAAAGAATCATGGATATCGTGGTATCAGGACTTGCACTTATAATACTTGCGATACCGATGATCATAATAGCAATTCTCATAAAGACCTATGACGGTGGTCCGGTTATGTACTCTCAGAAGAGACTCACCTTAAACGGAAGAGAATTTGACATCTTAAAATTCAGAAGCATGGTGGTCGATTCCGAGAAAAACGGAGCAAGACTTGCGTCCGCAAATGATGACAGAATAACACCTGTCGGAAGAGTGATAAGAAGACTTCACTTTGATGAGCTTCCACAGCTTATCAACATACTTAAAGGAGACATGTCTGTTGTAGGCCCAAGACCGGAGCGAAAAGACATAGCCGATGAGTACAAAAAAGAGATACCTGAGTTTGACTTCAGATTAAAGGTAAAAGGCGGACTCACCGGATATGCGCAGGTATACGGACAGTACAATACTACACCTTACGACAAACTCAAACTTGATCTTACATATATAGAGAACTATTCACTCTGGCTTGATATAAAGATAATGATACTCACCGTAAAGATTCTTTTCTGGAAGGAGAAGAGCGAGGGAGTGGACGACAGCCAGACAACGGCATTGAAGAAATAGAGCTATGGCAAAAACAAAAGTGAGTGTCGTGATACCGGCACACAATGCAGAAAACTATATAGTGCAGGCGCTGGATTCGGTGGTGAATCAGACACTGGAAGATGAGATAGAAATCATTGTGGTTAATGATGCTTCTACAGACCGAACTGTAGATGTAACAGAGGAATACGCTCGGAAAACAATCACAGCTGAACTTGCAAACAGATCACTTGTCATTATCAATAATGAAGAAAATAAGGGTGTTGCAGAGAGCAGAAACATCGGAATAGCAGTTGCGACAGGAGAGTATATAGCATTCCTTGATGCGGATGACTGGTGGGATGAGACAAAACTTGAGAAACAGCTGAATGTTTTTGCGGTTTCCAATGATAAAAACACAAAGATTGTCTTTACCGCCCGCGGACTTTTCGATTTCAACGGAAATCCTCTGGGCAAAATAATAGAGACACCGGAATATACTGACTATAAGCATATGCTAAAGACCAACAGCATAAACTGTTCATCTGCCATTATGAAAGCAGAGATTGCAAAATCAGTAAAGATGGATTATCCTGAGTATGCAGAGGACTATATTTACTGGCTTAGAATTCTTAAAGACGGTGGCGTGGCAGTAGGCATAAATGAACCGTTATTGAAATATCGCATGTCAAAGACCAGCAAGAGCGGAAACAAACTTCATGCTGCGAAGATGCATTTTGGAGCGTATAGGGTGATAGGAGTTCCACTTTATAAAGCTATATATTATTTTATGTGTTATGCGTTGGAGGGTGTGAGAAAGTACAGTTAATGCAACGATGGCGCACAAGCAATGCTATAGCAAACTTTACAACTGAGTTTTTTAATGATAGTATATGCGGTTGTAAACTGATATAATCTTCGTAAAGAAAAGAAAAAAAGTTATTTGATTGATGAGGAGACAAAATTAGATGAACATAGCTATTATATTCGCCGGAGGAAGTGGAGAGAGAATGGGAGCAGGCGTTCCTAAGCAGTTTTTGGAGATTAACAATAAGCCTATACTTATGCATACACTGAAGATATTTGAGGAGCATCATAAGATTGATAAGATATATCTTGCGGTGCTTGGAGACTACATAGAGTATGTATGGGCTTTGTCACGTGAGTATAAGATTACAAAACTCATCGATATTATTCCTGGCGGAAGTACAGCACAGGATACCATATACAAAACATTGAAAAGAGCGAGACAGGACAACCCTGGAGATTCAATTGCGTTGATACATGATGGTGTTCGCCCGTTCGTTGCTTATGATGTTATATCAAGAAATATTAAGTCTGTAAAAGAAAAAGGTAGTGCTATTACATCTATACCTTGCTATGAGACAGTACTTATAAGCAAGGATGGAGGACAGACTGTTGACAATCTTCCATATAGAAAGGAAGCTTACAGCGCACAGGCACCACAGAGTTTCTATCTTGATGATATAATAGGTGCACATGAAGATGTAAGAAAGACTAATCCTGAGTACGAAAACCTTGTAGATTCGTGTACAATCATGAAAAGCTTAGGTAAGGATGTAAACCTTGTAGAGGGTAACAGAGGTAATATAAAGATTACTACACCTATAGATGTATACTATTTCAGAGGATTGTTGCAGTACAAGGAAAATGAACAGGCATTTGGATTTGGTCTTACTGATAAGATGAGATCAAAGATACACTATTACTTGCCTAAGGATGAGGATAATTAAGGAATATGGGTAGTTTCACTGATAATAAGACGGTACAGTCAGATATAAATGAAGTCTTGAATGAATATGGCATAAACTGGCAGGAATTCAAGGGCAAAACATGGGCTATAACCGGGGCAACAGGTCTGATTGGCAGACTGTTGGTCGCGACTCTTGTCGCAGCAAATAAAGAGTATAAGTTGGACATGAAAGTGGCCGCGTTCGTGAGAAACGAATCAAAGGCTAATGCAATGTTTGATGAATTTATCCGTGATAAAGAAGAGAGTGGTCTAGAGATTGTTGTTCAGGATATCACGGAACCTGTATCCGGAGATGTTCCACAGGCAGACTATATTATTCATACAGCAAGTGTGACTGCTTCAAAGCAGATGGTAGAACAGCCGGTTGAAACTATTCTTACAGCCATTGAAGGAACAAAAAATGTTTTGGAGTATGCCGCTAGAAAAGCTACGACCAAGGTGGTGTATTTGTCTTCAATGGAAGTGTATGGAAGTGTTGAAGGTAAAACTGAAAGTGTGAAAGAAGAAGACTTGGGATATATAGAGGTCTTGAACGTGAGAAGCGGTTATCCTGAGGGAAAAAGACTTTGCGAGTGTTTGTGTGCTTCATATGCCAAAGAAAAAGGCGTTCATGTGAAAATTGTCAGACTATCAGCAACTTTTGGAGCCGGTATAGACGATAATGAGAACAGGGTATTTGCTCAGTTCGCAAGAAGTACACTTAAAGGAGAAGATATAGTTCTCCACACAACCGGAGAGAAAGCCAATTGTTATTGTTATACAACAGATGCGATAGCCGGCATTATAGCTGTGCTTTTATCCGGAGAAGACGCTCAGGCATACAATATCTGCAACATGGATACCTTCTGCAGCATAAAGGAAATGGCAGAGGTGTTTGCATCAGAAACAAAGTATGGAAAAACCGGAGTGGTGATTGATATACCTGAAGATGTATCAAAACTTGGGTACGCACCGGCATCTGTATTAAAACTGAATTCAGAAAAGGCAATGAGCCTTGGATGGACACCGAAGGTTGATATGAAAGAAATGTCACGTCGGCTGATGGAGAGCTTAGAATGAGCTTCTTTGAAACATATATATCAATGAAAAAGAGTTCCAGCAAGAAGTTGCATGTAATATCGGATGATGAGTTGTGTGAACTACAGAAAATTTCATTGGATATAGCAAAGGACATTATTGGAATATGCAATGAAGAGGGGATACCTTATATGTTGGGTGGCGGCTCTGCACTTGGAGCTGTGAGACATAATGGGTTTATCCCATGGGACGACGATCTTGATATGAATGTGCCAAGGGAGCATATCGATAAGCTTACGAAAGCAATAAGCGCCAAATATAAAGACAAATACTATATAGAAATTCCCGGAAAAACGAAGGATTATTGGAGCTCTTTCATTCAGATTCATAAAAAAGGCACCATATATAAAGAATATAATTGGCAGAAGGATGAACATGCCGGAATAAAGATAGATATCTTTCCTATTGAGAATACATATGATGGACTATTAAAAAGAGTTTTTCATGGTATACGTGTTGAAGCAGGGCTTTTAGCAGTATCCTGTTATAGATTTTATCTGTGGAAAGATGATTACGAAGAGATTGCTTCGGGAAGCAAAAAAATGAAGTTTGCAGTAATGGTGAAAAGCACCATCGGCAGACTGATATCGCGCGATGCATCAAAAATATATAAAAGACTTCAGGATACTATGTCAGAGTACAAAAATACCGGAAGCAGATATGTGACAATGCCAACCGGCAGAAGGCATTTCTTTGGTGAACTTTATACGCGCAGGACTTTTATGCAATTGCGACAAGTGGATTTTGAGGGTGAGAAGTTTACCGTTACAGGTGATTATGATAACTATCTGACCAGGCTATACGGTGATTATATGAGTTTGCCGCAAAAGCAGAACAGAGAACGACATATGGTTGTGAGTCTGGACTTAAATGAAGGATGATTGGTAAGTACTTTGAAGAGATTATATAAAATTGCCGAAGTGCTGTGGAGCAACGGGTGGAGATATTTATACTGCATTTCTCACCTGAATATGCCGATAAATAAAAATAGAATAGTATTTATTAGCCATAAGGGTAAGCAATACTCATGTAATCCGATGTATATCTCCGAGTATCTGCAGAAAAATTACCCGGGCAGATTTGAGATTATTTGGGCGTTTGATAAACCAAGGGACTTTAAGTGTTTAGAAGAAAAAGGAATCCGTGTTGTAAAAAAAGGCAGCTGTGAACATAT
>JAILHT010000035.1 GCA_024695665.1 Lachnospiraceae bacterium | reverse complement strand
AGACACAGGAAGAATACTTGTGCGTGAGTCGGGAACAGAGCCTGTTGTACGTGTAATGGTAGAGGCCAGAACACATGAGGAATGCAGAAGATATGTTGACAAAGTTATAGAAGTAATAAGCAGAAAAGGGTATGTTGTAGGATAAGTTACTTTTAAAAAGTAATATTTGCATTTGAGAATACTTCTTATGTTTTGTGGAATAATTTTCGTATTTACTTATAAATTGGAAAGAGATTATATTTTTTAAATCTAAAGTGGGAGAGAAAAATGAAAGGAAAAATAAAGTATTTATTGGGCATCATGTTAAGCATTATGCTTGTAATTGCGATGCAGGTAATATCACCTGTAAACGTAAAGGCTGTAACAATGGGAACTACAGATGATGGGTATGAGTATGAGCTATCATCTGACGGAACTACTGCTTCTATAACCGGATATTCAGGATCTAAAACGGCGTTGGTTATACCGGAGACTATTGAAGGTGCAACAGTAACAGCAATTTCGGGCAATGCATTTGAGGGGGATAATATAATATCCGTTGAATCAAACACAGTTAAATCAATAGGATACGGTGCGTTTTTTTGATGTAAAAAACTTAAAAAAGCAAACTTTCCGTTAGTAACAACGATAGGCCAGGCCGCATTTCATAGCTGTGATTCATTAAAAACAATAAGTTTTCCAAAAGTGACAAAGATAGGTAAATCTGCATTCGTTTCATGTAATGACTTAAAAAGTATAACCCTTAATAGTATGGTTAAATCTATTGGCAAAAAAGCAATTGGATTTGATTTAGAAAGTGGAAATAAATATTCTAAGATCGATAACGTTATAATATATACACCGATAAGTAGCAGTAATGCTGCATATAAATATGCAAAGAAAAACGGTATTACTGTGGTGGGAATCACGGCAAAGCTTAAATCAATAAAATTGGAATCGTCATCTGTAGAATACACAGGAAAGGCCATTAAACCATCAATTACTGTAAAAGATTCATACGGAAATACGGTAAAGAAAAAGTTTTATAAAGTAACCTTCAAGAACAATAAAGCTGTTGGAAAAGCAACTATTATCGTTGAAGGAAAAGATCCATATACAGGAACTATATCGAAAACGTTTAAGATTGTTCCTAAAAAGACCACGCTTTCATCAGTAAATAGCAAGAAGTCTAAACAAATTGTGGTTAAGTGGAAAAAGAATACTTCGGGTTCCGGGTATGAAATTCAGTATTCATCAAACAAAAAATTCACATCAGGAACTACTAAGGTAGTTACTATTAGTAAGAATAAAACGACTTCTAAAACTATTAAGAATCTTCAGAGTGGGAAGAAGTATTATGTTAGAGTAAGAAGCTACAAGAAAGTTTCAGGAACCAAATATTATGGTGCTTGGTCTAGTGTAAAAATCATAGAAGTGTAGGTTGGTAAGAGTTATATAAATAAGCAGGTTGCGTTTGCAACCTGCTTATTGTTTTTTTATAGATATTAGTATACGTAAAAACTTAATGAAGAATAAGTAGGACTCTTTACTGTCTTTGAACCCTTTTTGATATTAGGTACTATTTTTACGTAATAGGTTTTTCCTTTTTTCAAAGCTTTTTTATTATATTTGTTTATTTTTACAGTTTTAGTCTTGGATACTGTTACCGTTTTGAACTTTTTATATCCTGAACTGTATTTTGTAGATACATATATAGTATAGCTCTTTACATTGGAAACTTTTTTGAGCTTAACTTTTACATATCGGGATGATCTGCTATATGTCAAAGACGGACAATCAAAGTATTTGTAACTGCTCCATGGACCGTAATACGTTTTTTGGGTATTTGTGTTTGTGTAGTATGCTCTGACACGATATTTGTATACAGCGTTGGTTTTTATCTTCACAGACTCGGAGGAGGTGCTACTGTATTTAAGGGTTTTAACCTTCTTTTTTCCCTTATAAAGCTGAAGCTGCGTTCCGGTCATATCACTATCTTTATTGGTAAAAAATGATACTTTCTTTAGTGTTGAATAGACACTGTCAATATCGAAATCACTTGTGGAAATCTTTTTTGGGGTGGTATTTACATATTGCCAACCTAATGAGCTTGTATATGTACTGCCGTAGCTGTTAGTATATGTATATTCCACACGCCAGTAAGAAACATATCCCTTTGAAAGTCCTTCTACCGTATATTTTCTAGTGGAAGCAGGAATACCGGTTTTGATGTAGGTTTTGGTATTCACATCATAAATGCTGTAGCTTTTTAGTGTTTGATAGCTAGAAAGTGTTGGAGCTGACCAGCTGAGTGTAATGGTATTGTTTGTAAAAGTGTAGTTTACAGCACTAGTTGCTGCCTTTGCATCTTTTGGTGCAAAAGGAAGTGTGAGGGTTAGAACAGCAAGAAACATTGCTGTTAAAACCAAAAGCTTTTTGATGTTTGTTTTCATGTTACTTCTCTCTCCTATATATTTTGTTTGTTTTTAACAAACATCGTCGATTATACTTAAAATTCGTTTAGATATCAAGTGTACTTAAGGCTTGTATAACCTAAAACCGGAACAAAAACTGTTAGTGCAAAAATCCAAATTTAATGATAAAATATTCTCATCTGAGATTGAAATGTATATTGAGATTGAAGATGCGAATCATAATTAAAGTTTAATGGCGAAACCGCATCTTTTTTAAGATGCGGTTTTTTTTGAGTTGAAAAAGGAGAGGTACATGTTAAAACTTGCTATATACGGAAAGGGTGGGATAGGAAAGTCGACGGTCACAAGCAATCTTGCGGCGGCTTTTGCCTCGCTTGGGAAAAAGGTTATTCAGATAGGATGCGATCCGAAGGCGGACTCGACGATAAATCTGCTCGGAGGGGAGCCACTTCTTCCGGTCATGACATATCTTAGGGAACATGACGAAGATCCGGATGACATCGAAGAGATTTCAAAGGTCGGTTTCGGAAATGTTCTCTGCATTGAGACGGGTGGACCGACACCGGGGCTTGGCTGTGCCGGAAGAGGAATAATAGCCACCTTTCAGCTTTTGGAGGACCTTGAACTATTTGAAAAGGAGAAGCCTGACGTCGTTCTCTATGATGTGCTCGGAGATGTTGTCTGCGGAGGTTTTGCCGCGCCAATAAGAGAGGGCTACGCAAAAAAAGTTCTGATAGTGACATCGGGGGAAAAGATGGCACTCTATGCTGCGAACAATATCAATCAGGCAGTGAAGAATTTTAAGGACAGAGGATATGCCTCCGTTGAGGGAATCATATTGAATCACAGAAATGTCGAGGGCGAGACCGAGAAGGTCAATGCCTTTGCGAAGGAAAACGGACTGAAGGTTGTCGGGGAGATTCCGAGAAGTGCCGATATAAACAGATTTGAGGACGAGGGAAAGACCGTTATCGAGGGGGATATCGATCTTCCGGTCAGCAAATGTTTTATTGAACTGGCAAAAAGCCTGCTGGATTAAAAAGTGAAGTAGATATCAAAAGCAGATATTAAACTAAGACATAAAGACTTAGATATCCAAAGAGGGGACAAGGTATTTTGAACATAAAAGAAGAATCCGCTTGTTTTTACACTGCGGAGGAACTGTATAAAAAGGGAAAAAAGAATATACCGGATGAGTTTGTATCGGGAAAACATCTGATTTACAGCTCGCCGGCTACGCTTGCATTCAACTCTCCTGGGGCGGAGGGCTTCGGCGTGAAGCGTGCGGGGCTTGCGGTGCCGGGGGCTGTGATGCTTATCATATCGCCGGGCTGCTGCGGCAGAAACACGAAGCTTATAAGCGACAAGCCTGAGTACAATGACAGATTTTTTTATCTGAATATGAGTGAGACAGATGTCGTGACCGGGCGTCATTTAAAAAAAATACCGCAGGCCGTGAAGGAGATAGTCGACTATCTGGATGAATCGAAAAAGAAACCCGAGGTAGTCATGCTCTGTATAACCTGCGTGGATGCGCTGCTTGGAACTGACATGGAAAGAGTTTGCAAGAAGTGCGAGACCGCGGTCGATATTCCGGTGAAGCCGTGCTATATGTACGCACTCACGAGAGAGGGAAGAAAACCACCGATGGTGCATGTCAGACAGTCGATTTATTCGC
>JAILHT010000009.1 GCA_024695665.1 Lachnospiraceae bacterium | reverse complement strand
CGGCAATAGTCTTGATTTATAATATGCTTGTGTTTTGTAAACAAAAGGAGAGACAAGTATGAAAAATTTTATCAAGAAATTTGCCGTTTTGGCAATGGCCGCTGCTATAACACTTACAGCAGCACCAATTAATGCTTTGGCAGCAGTCAGCGCACCTTCATCTGTTACCCTTTACGCCGGTTCTACTGACGGTTCTTCGACTCGGACAACATACATAAGCATCAGCGGTCTCAAGAAAAGCAGTACCATTAAAAGCGTAAAGTCATCTAAAAAAAGTGTAGCTGCATACTATTCAAAATCACTTAGTTCTTACATAACCGAATATGCAAGCTCAAGTTCATCCGGCTATAAATCTTATAGCGGAGACATAGAAGTTCTGTGCAAAAAAGCCGGATCGGCAACCATATCATATAAGATTGACAACAAGACATACAAGACAAAAGTTAATGTAAAGAAATATACAAATCCTGTAAAGAGCCTCAAAATAAACGGAAAAGATGTCGCTTCAAAATTCAAAAAGAGCTCATATGTAAGTGCTAAAAAGCCATCAAAAACCATCAAGAATTTCAAGGTTTCCGCAACAGCAGCTTCAGGTTGGAAAATAACAAGCATTTCCTGTAGCGAATCTGCTGAAAGTGATTCTACAAACGGAAGTTTATCAAATTATAATAAGGGTCTTAAATCAAGAACTCTTATAATTGACAGAGTTAAAAAGGGATCATCCTGTTATATAAACGTATACTGTGTCAACACAAAAACAAACGGAACACTTAATATATCATACTCAATGTATAAATAATTCAAATATAAATCATATAAGTAAACAAAACACATCAAAAAAGCTGAGAACACAAAACTTGTTTTCTCAGCTTTTATTTTTATTACTCCAACAGCCCTATTGTGTTAAACGGGAAATATCTGAAAACAGCCTTTCCGAGGATTTTGTCCTTAGATACATATTCGTTTGTCCAATATCTTGCATCCCATGAGTTGTTTCTGTTATCTCCCATGACAAGATAAGAATTCTCCGGTACCTTAAATACAAATCCGTCATTGTCCACCACCCACTCTTCTTTCAGGTAACTCTCCTCCAACGGTTCCTCATTATCGTCTATGTATATTTTTGCATCTTTGACCCTGACAGTTTCTCCCGGAAGGCCTATTATCCTTTTTACATAGTTCTCCGTCTCGTCATCAGGATACTTAAAGATAATTATGTCTCCCCTCTCAGGCTCGCCAAATACGTACGCCAGCCTGTTTCCAAACAGCCTGTCATCCGTCATTATTGTATTCTCCATTGAGCCGGATGGTATGTTTGCATTTATTATCACAAAATTTTTTAGAACAGCAGCAAGCGCAATGGCAAGAACTATAACAACTATCCAGCTGAATACTTCCTCAAACACGCCGGTCTCTTCTTTCTTTTTTTCATTTTTGCTCATATAATATATCTCTCCTTTGGCAAAAACATTAGCTTTCTTATTTTGGCATATTGAAATAAAGAATGCAAGTTATTACGTTGTATGCTATCATTTGTTTTGTCAGTCTTTTGAAAGGGGAATATATATGGACTTGATAAAAAAATTTGTACCGTACTACAAACCGTACATTGGGGTATTTCTATTGGACCTGGTCGCCGCTACGGTTTTGTCTTTAATCGATCTTGTTTTTCCGCAGTTGTTAAGAGTACTGCGAGAGACTCTCTTTCTTGAGAGTGCGAAAGAGATTCAATCGGCTCTTTTGACACTTGGAATCGTTCTTTTTTGCATGTACGCTCTCCGTTCCTTATGCAAACATTATGTGACCTATCAGGGGCACATGATGGGAGCCCGTATGGAATCAGGAATGAGACGTGACCTTTTCGATCAATTTGAACGTTTTTCATTCTCGTACTACGACACGCACAACACCGGGGAGATGATGAGTAAACTTGTATCCGACCTTTTTGACATATCGGAGCTTGCACACCACGGCCCTGAAAACATATTTATATCCGTTGTTAAAATTGTGGGGTCTTTTACCATACTTCTCACGATGAATGTTCCGATGACGCTCATACTGTTTGCAATCGTTATCGTTATGGCAATCTTCTCGTTCAATCAGAATGATAAGATGCGAAAAACTTTTGCAGACAACAGAAGAAAGATAGCCGGCATCAACTCATCACTTCAGGATACCTTGGGCGGAATACGAGTTGTAAAATCATTTGCCGGTGAAAAGATCGAGCAGGAAAAATTCGATCAAAGCAATGAAGCTTTTCTCGATTCGAAGAAAGCAAACTATCGCCAGATGGCATTGTTCCACTCCGGCAACAACTTTTTTGAAGGGCTCATGTATATCGCAGTTATCGTATCCGGCGGATACTTTGTCTCAATCGGAAGTATAAGCGTCGAGGACTTGGCAGTATATGCTCTCTATATAAATGTATTCATCGCTCCGGTAAACATTCTCATAGAGTTTACCGAGCAGCTTCAGAAAGGTATGGCAGGTTTTGAACGTTTCAGGGAAGTTATGGATGAAATGCCTGAGATAACCGACAAAGAAGATGCAAAAGAACTGGATGGATGTAAGGGAGAGATCGATTATACGGATGTCTCTTTCGCTTATGATGTATCTGAAGGACGCGTCTTAAGCCATATTAATCTTCATGTCAATGCAGGAAAAAAAGTCGCTTTGGTCGGTCCGTCCGGTGGAGGAAAGACGACGCTCTGCTCCCTGCTCCCGAGATTTTATGATGTCACAAAAGGCTCTGTAAAAATAGACGGAAATGATGTAAGAGATCTGACACAACAATCTTTAAGAAGTGTCATCGGTATCGTTCAGCAGGATGTTTATCTGTTCAACGGAACAATAAGTGAAAACATCTCCTACGGAAAAAGAAATGCCACCCTTGAAGAGATAATGGATGCGGCAAAGAAAGCCGATCTCGACGATTTTATCGAATCGCTTCCAAACGGATATGACACCGTTGTCGGCGAGCGAGGTGCTAGACTCTCCGGCGGACAAAAACAGCGTATCGCAATAGCCAGAGTCTTCTTAAAGAACCCACCGGTTCTTATCCTCGATGAGGCGACAAGCGCCTTGGACAACGAGTCAGAAAAGTACATTCAAGACAGCCTGGACAAACTGTCGGAAGGCCGTACCACAATCACAATAGCGCACAGATTATCAACCATCCGAAATGCGGATGAGATAGTTGTCTTAAGCGCAGACGGTATTCAAGAGCGTGGGGACCACAAAACGCTTCTCGCAAAAGGCGGTATGTACGCAAAATACTATAAAATGCAATTCGGTGATGCTTCTTAAAGCACCACCGATTTTTTCTCAACAATTCCCGGTATAAACGTATTTCAGATTTTCTCTCGCAACCTCTGCAAGCTTATAGACTTGTTCAACCTCTGTCGCCTCTCTGTCTGTCATATGAAATCTCGGAAAAAACCTTGAAATATGAAGCGGAATATCGCCCATTCCATTCAAGTTTGATATCCACTTGCTCAGAGAACACATTTCATCTTCTGTATCGTTTTCTCCCGGAATTATCAAAGTTGTTATCTCGACATGACAAAACTTTACAGACGCTTCTATAAATTCTTTTACCATCTGCAGATCCCCTTTTATCACATCCTTGTAATATCTGTCCGTAAAACCTTTCAAATCGATGTTCATAGCATCTATATATGGTGCCAGCTCGTCAAGAACCGAAATCGATGCATTCCCGCTTGTGACAAGAATATTTTTCATTCCTTTCTCATGTACAAGTTTTGCCGTATCCCTCACAAACTCATATCCTACAAGAGGTTCATTGTAGGTGTAGGCGACTCCTATATTTTTGTCCTTCTCATAGTATTTTGCGGTCTCAGCAAGTTCTTCAGGTGTAATTTCATCAGCCTCATCCCTAAATCTTACAGCCTCGTTGGACCACGAAATCTCATGATTCTGGCAAAATGGACACCTTAAGCTACAACCGTAGCTCCCGTAGGATAAAACGAGAGTTCCGGGGAAAAATCTTCTTAACGGCTTCTTTTCTATCGGATCAAGTGCCAAAGATGTCATCTTCCCATAGTTATCGGGAACCACCTCTCCGTTTATACATGTTCTTGCTCCGCAAAGCCCAAGTTCCCCTTCTTTTATTTCACATTTCCTAAAGCAAACTCCACATTTGGCCATAAATTCTCCTTTGTTTGCTAACTTCTATATATGTCTTACAACCTCAAATCTCTCAAGGCTTATCTTTTCTCCCGGATTGATACCGGCTTTCCTTTTCGCTATCTCTATCTGTTCCTCCACGGTATCCACGCCATCTAAATCAGGCAAAAGCAAGCCTCTTTTTCTTCCGCTTGTAACTATCACACCGTACTTTTTAACATCAAGCTCATCCGACGATTCTATAGGTTCCGGTTTGCCAAGAACATCCACATTTATCTCAAGCCATTCGAGTTCTTCGGGTTTTATCGGATCAAACCTCGGATCTCTCGTTGATGCACTTATGGCATTTTGTATTATCTCCTCGGCAATACATTTTGTTGTAGGTCCGGTCGTTCCGATACAACCTCTAAGCCTACCCTGTTTGTGTATGGAGACAAACACTCCGGCTTTGTTTCTTAGCATTTCATCAGGGATATCTCTCGGAATTCCCATCACTTTTCTTTCTATTATATAGCTTTCCAATGAGGCTCTTGCACACTTCACATAACTGTCAGCATCACGATTTTTCTCATACAGATTCTTCTTTAATTCGTCAAGATATTTATCCAAAAATGCTCTGTTTACATCCTCACCAATAGGATGAAACGTACATATTCCGTATCCTACCCCCGTCACGTCCTGATGGGAGAGCTTTTCTGTCTCCACCGCCATTTTATCAAGCGCACCTGCCATAATTACAAACGATCTGTGACCGCACTCGGCCGCCTTATCACAAAAGTTCTCATCAAACTTAAGCATTTCTCCAAATGCCGCTCTGCCTGCTACATCCATTATCTTCTCATCATAAATTGGTCCTTCTTTTGCGAAACCGTACGGACCATAATCTTTAAGCTTGTGGGACAGGTCACCACTCGCCACAAACACAGTTTTCCTGTCAAGTTTTTCCGATGTAGCTTTTATCATTTGTCCCAGTCTGTAATGGTCAGTGAGAGGAAGTCCTGAAAGGCCTATTCTTACGATTTTTCCACCGCTGTATTTCTTTCTTATAAACCAAAGGGGAACCATAGTCCCGTGATCAAGCCTTTTTTCACGCTCTCCGAGTATTCCCGCCGGGAAATCACTCTCCTCCGCAAAATCACATACAGTATTGACAAAATCCTCGTCATATTTTTCTTTAAAGTTCACTTCAGGTGCCCTGAAGCCCGAAAAAGCTCCCTCCGCCCCTGCTCCCGGCGATATGTGAAAATAGTCGGAATACATGATACTGTGCGGGCTTGTGATGATAATTGTCTCAGGCTTTAAATCCGCTATTTCCTCCGCCACTTTTTCATATGCCTTTACAGTTTCTTCAATCTGTTTTTCGCTGCCCTTTCCCACACCTGGAACAATCATTGGTGGGTGTGGCACCATAAATGCACCTACTATAGCCATTTTTTCTCCTCCATAGACGTTAGTTCATTCTCTTTTTTCTGTTAATCAAAACATAATAAGTGATCATCAGCATGATAAATGCACCAATCCAGGCAGACACCTCTGAAACGGCAATACCCCTAAAGCTGTATCGGCCAATCAGCATACAAAAAGACAGTCGCATAGCGATCTCCAGGATTCCTGACAACATTGGAATAAAAGTATTTCCCAGTCCTTGAACCGAATATCTGTATATAAAAAGCCCTCCGAGTGCATAGAGGCAAATGCCAAGTATAGGCATAAACTCTGCGCAATAACCGATTATCTCAGGATCGTTTAACAACATCTTTGCCAACAAGTAAGGACAGAACACCTGTAGCAACACCAGCGGGGTATTGATAATTACCGATAAAAGAAGTCCCTGTTTTACCCCTTTTCGTATACGGTCATATTTTTCCGCTCCTTTATTCTGACCGACAAATGTCATCATAGACAATCCGACGGATATACCGAATTGTTCAAAGAGCGAAGCAAATTTCATACAAGCCGAATATGCTGCCACATAACCGCTGCCCATCATATTTACAAAGTATTGGAGAAGCATACCTCCTGTGGCCGTTATTGAATTCATAAAAGCCACGGGCAAACCTATTTTTAAAAGACTTACGGTTATGTCCTTATCAAAAGTATGCTTTTTGGTATTGTCTTCCTCTGATATCGTATCCGCAAAAATGTCCAATTTTTTTATTTTTGAAACACAGTAAAAATATGATATAAGCTGCGCAATCACTGTGGCTATGGCAGCGCCTGCGACACCTGTCTTTACTCCCATAACAAGAACCACATCCAGGAATATATTGGCTGCGGACGAATAAATCATGGCGGTGAGAGGTGTCTTGCTGTCCCCAAGGGACTGAAGTATCGTGATTTCCAGGTTGTTCATCACTGTTATAATGATACCTAAAAGTATTATGACAAAGTAAGTATAAGCATCACTAAATATATCTTCCGGTGTACGCATGAATAAAAGCATGCTCTTTAGCATTATCACACATACAGCTGTCATAATAAGAGATATTACAATACATAGCTTCTTTGCATTTGCTATATGCTCACGCAGACTGTACACGTCGTCTTTTCCGAAAAACTGTGAGAACAGTACGCCAAATCCTCTGGTCATTCCAACTACAAATCCCAATATAAGAAAATTCAACGTCCCCGATGCCCCTACTGCAGCAAGCGCCTGATCGGATATGCCTTTGCCCACAATTATGCTGTCTACCAGACTATATACCTGTTGAAACAGATTCCCCCACAATAGTGGCAAGAAGAATACGACTATCTGCCTCATGCTGTTTCCCGAAGTCATATTATTTATTGTCTTCGATGTCGATTTTTCCATATTTTATTTCTCCCCAATTTTATATGCATTTTCTGTGCTTAAGAATTGAACGTTTAGATATTCTTTTCGAACAAAAAAATGCCCTGTCATATTTTACCATGACAGAGCATTCTCTTGCATTATATTGTGGTTTCTTAATTAGCTGTTATTAGCAAACTCCCTGAGCGATCATTGCTGTTGCAACCTTCTCGAATCCGGCAATGTTTGCGCCCATTACATAGTCACCTTCATGTCCGTATCTCTTAGCTGCATCATCAATGTTGTGGAAGATATTTACCATGATCTGCTGAAGCTTAGAATCTACTTCCTCGAATGTCCAGCTGAGTCTCTCAGAGTTCTGTGACATCTCAAGTGCTGAAGTTGCAACACCACCTGCGTTTGCTGCCTTTCCACCTACGAACCATACTCCGTTTGCCTGGAAGTACTTTGTAGCATCAAGTGTAGTAGGCATGTTAGCGCCCTCACATACAGCGATAACACCGTTTGCAACGAGTGCCTTTGCATCTTCGATATCAAGCTCGTTCTGTGTAGCACATGGAAGAGCGATATCACACTTGATGTTCCATACACCGTGCTCTCCGTTCTTCTTCTCATGATACTCTGCTGAAGGTCTCTTTGCAGCATACTCTGTAAGACGTGCTCTCTTAACCTCTTTTACTTCCTTGAGAAGTTCTACATCAATTCCTTCCGGATCATAGATCCATCCTGTAGAATCAGAACATGTTACAGGCTTTGCACCAAGCTGCTGTGCCTTCTGAATAGCATAGATTGCAACGTTTCCTGCTCCGGATACGCATACGGTCTTTCCTTCAAGTGACTGTCCGTGGCTCTTGAAAAGCTCTTCTGTAAGATAAAGAAGTCCGTATCCTGTAGCTTCTGTTCTTGCAAGTGATCCACCGTAGGTAAGTCCCTTTCCTGTGAGAACTCCCTCGTAAAGACCTGTGATTCTCTTGTACTGTCCGTACATGTATCCGATCTCTCTTGCACCGGTTCCGATATCTCCGGCCGGTACATCCTGATCAGCTCCTATATATTTGTAAAGCTCTGTGATAAAGCTCTGGCAGAATGCCATAACTTCTCTGTCGGATTTTCCCTTAGGGTCGAAATCACTTCCACCTTTTCCTCCACCGATTGGAAGGCTTGTGAGTGAGTTCTTGAAAATCTGCTCAAATCCGAGGAACTTTATGATACCGATGTTTACTGAAGGATGAAGTCTTAATCCTCCCTTGTATGGTCCAATGGCATTGTTGAACTGTACACGGTAACCTGTATTTACCTGAACCTGTCCCTTGTCATCAACCCAAGGTACACGGAATTTGATCTGTCTGTCAGGCTCTGTGATTCTCTCAAGGATAGCTTCCTTTCTGTATACTTCCTCATTTGCATCAATTACAGGTCTGAGTGAATCCAATACTTCTTCTACTGCCTGAAGGAATTCCGGCTCGGAAGCGTTCTTTGCTTTTACTCTCTCAAGTACTTCATCTACGTAACTCATCGATTTTTCTCCTTTTAGATTACTCTGCCTTAGCAGAAATTATATTTTCTCTGAAAACTACGGCTTTAATTGTATTATTATTTTTTTTCATTTGCAACGATTTTCTTTAGGTCTTTACAGTTTTATTCTGTTAAAGTACCCTTTTGTAGACTTTTTATACTACTTTTTGAGTATTTTTGGAATGAATAAAGATAAGCTCAAATTGAATAAAATTTTCCCTTGACCGATTGACACAATTTGATTATATTATTTTTGAAATAAATATAGAAACATCTGCTAGGGGTGCTTTTTAGAAGCTGAGAAATACCCTTATTACCTGATCCGGTTCGTACCGGCGTAGGGAAGCTTATTTTTACTTACTCCTCCTGGCAGCATGTTACACGGGAGGTTTTTTTATGAATAACTTTTTTGCAACACCTACGGATGTCTGGGAGGACAATGCCGTAGCACTCACCAATGTCGGTGTCGTAATAATCGTCTGCACTATCGCAGTCGCTCTTATAATTGCTCTTGCAATAGGATTTAAAAACAGCAAATCCTCACATTTTACCACCAGACAGCTTGTCTTTTCCGCAATGGCTTTAGCTCTTGCTCTGGTAACATCCGAGATAAAGATTATAAACATGCCTATGGGTGGTGCCGTAACTCTTTTGAGTATGTTTTTTATAGCGATAATAGGCTACTGGTACGGACCTGCAATTGGAATCTTTACAGGAATAGCTTATGGACTTCTCAATTTTGTCATGGAGCCGATCTTCTATACCATCCCTCAGATGCTCACAGATTATCCGCTCGCTTTCGGTGCGCTCGGTCTGTCCGGATTCTTTAAAGACAAAAAGAACGGCCTTTCCATCGGCTACATTGCC
>JAILHT010000157.1 GCA_024695665.1 Lachnospiraceae bacterium | reverse complement strand
ATTTATCTCTTTTAATCTCCATAGGAAACTCCAATTTTAGATTTTCGGCTTTATTACCGTTTTTCTAAAGTATACCAAGATTTACATTTCTCAGCAATAACTATTTTAGAAAATTGGTACTACTACCTTTTTTCTAAATAAGCGAATATAAAGGACATAATAATAGACCAGTACAAATCCGGGCGTCCCCGGAGGTACTGGTCTATGTAAGGTTGTATTCAGTTCAACAAATTTTGATTTTATCTGCCTTCAATTATACAGAATTCAAATCTATCAAGGAATTTTGCCCATATGCCTCTATAGACCTACTTTCATATTAAAACTATCGTAAGCCCTTCACATATATATTGATATCACCATATTGCCACAGCGAGAAAAGCTAGTGCATATATTCCCACTATAATAACAGATGCTATCCAATCCAGAATTCCCAGAATCTTCACCGTCTTATCCTCGCCGGCTAGTTTTCTCCCTATAAAAAAAGCTACAAACCCTAAAAATGCTAATAAAAAAACTATCAACGTGATAACTCTTAAAAAGGAAGAATCTATATCTCTATTAATTAGCAGAATTGCAGCTATCGCCGATACTACCGGGATTGATTCAATTATTATTGCTGTTGTTCGTTTCATCTTCTTTCTACCACACTTTATTATATAACTTGTCTTCCAACCTGCTCAGCATCCTCGCTGAGATAAACTTAATTTAAATTATTTTACCACAATTGGCAATATTAATCTATTTTTTTCTCTATTGTCCAAATGTATTGCTATTCTTTGCGGAGATCGTATTCTTTGTATAACCCCTCCATTATTTAAATTTAGTTTACCACTACGATCTTCTTCTGTTTTGCTTTGCCCCACGTCGCTGATAGTCTGCGTTTATTTCCGCATCCCAACAGCAGCCATCCAACTCCTCACTAAGATGATTTGCTGTATTGACAATGGCATCTGCTTTTACTTTTGTTATATCGTTTCGTACAATATGAAATGCCAAATTATCACCCCTTTCTATTAATGTTGTTCTGCATATGCATAGGAGATTTGGTTTTTAGGATCGGAATATTCTTTTGTATATTCCCGTAACAAAAGTCTTTCTGTCTCTATCTATGTACAGTTTATCTGCTCCAAGCTGTCGAGCCTCTTCGCAGATCATAGTAAAAAGCTTCCTTCCAATGCCTTGATGTCGATATTCCTCTGAAGTCTGAAAGCAGACCAGTTCTATGTAGTTCGCAGTTCCCCCAAAAATGTGATGTGATAAGGTGGCGAAGCCAACGATACGCTCACTATCAAATACACCAAAACCTGTTTGGTCATTGTTCATATGCTTTTCTATATCTTTGGCGATTTCCCGACACTGCTCCTTTGTCCGGCTTTCGACAAAAGGATTTGACAAATTAGTCAGTCAAATTTTCCTTTGGCAAAAATAATTCAATAAATTCTTTTCGTCCGGGAACCCATGCCTTTTCATAAATATGAGTAAAGTGATTTTTTACTGTCTGCTCCGAAATACCAAGCATATATGCAATTCTTCGATTAGAGAAACCAGCTACCTTCAGATATCCCAGCTCAAGCTCACGTTTTGTAAGCCCAAACTTTTGAACTGTTCTAAGATACTGCTTTTTTGAAATCTGAAGTTCATTCATCGCCTAAATCCATTTCTTCATTCATCTCCTGTTCGGCATTAATTCTTAAAGGAAGAAGGAAGAATTCAAAGATAACCGCATAAAAGCCGGAAAGAAAACATACTGCCAGCTTAGGTCCTATAGAAGATGGATCATCCAAACTTCCAAGCAAAAGAACTCCGGAAATGATAATCGCCAAAAGAGCTCCATATACGGTAAGTTTCTGGGCCGCATCTACTGCGCCGATTATATTTTTAAGTTCCAACAGTCTATACTTTTTAGTTCCAACAGAAAATGATTTTATAAAATCCTTCCACTTACCCATAACAATAAGTCCCGGGATCAGAACCATCAAAATCAACAGAAGCGACGGCAAATCGATAAACCATAGAGCAGCTGACATTCCTCCACTACCCAAAATAACATTAAAAATAAATATAGCAATAAATAAAATCAGCTCTCCAATCAAAGTTACTTTTATATTCTTCTTCATAATAATCCCCTTTACGTAAAAATTATATTTGTTCTTTATATAAACTCTATCATTCACGGATAAATAATTATATAGTACCTTTTTGTAAAAAACAGACCGGTACAATTGCACCGATCCACTCTCGTTAATTATATGTGACTATTAATAAAATGTATTAATAAAACTTTTTACTTCTTACAAAATCGCAATATTCTGTCATAAAAATCCTTAGCCTCTTCAAAAGCTCCATGCCCAAGGCCTTCATACACAAACAGTTCACTATCGACTATACCGTCTTTCAACTCTCTCGGAGCATCATTCCCTATGGTTTGGTCGTCACTCCCGGCTATAATAAGTGTCGGACAGTTAATCTTTGACAATTCATCACGCTCATCAAAACGTAGAATTGCATTTGCATTTTTAAGAAAGCGATCATTTGAAGATGGTTTCGTAAGCCACGCAAGCAAGGGAAAGAATTTTCTGTTCTTTTGCAGATATCTTTCAGAATACATTTTTTCCGCAGTATCCACCATAAGGCTCCTGTAATCCTCTCGATTTGCCATACCTATCCAGGACGAAACCACACCTGTAACAACTTCGTTTGCATATGGTGCCGTAACAGCAAGTGTCAGCCGCTCCACAACTTCAGGGTGTCTTATAGCTATGCACTGTGCAATCATGCCACCCTGTGATACCCCAAGCACACAAGCTTTATCAATTCCAAGATACCTCATCGCCTCAAACTGGTCATCTGCCATATCAGCTATGCAATATCCTTCCGGCATATCATTTTTTCTGCTAAACATATAAACAGTAAAATCTCGGAAAAAACTTTTATATGGCGATGCCAGTATCCTCGCCTTCCCTTTAACAGTTGTTAACCCGTCTGAAAGTCCGGGTAATACAATCAGCTTTCTTGGCCCATCGCCAAAGGCTGTATAATACATTTCGGTATCGCCAATAGGCACACAATCATTCTTGTACATTATAGTTACTCACCTTGTACACACATAAAATATTATTATAAGTTTATTTTCGCCTTTAAGGCGGAATTTAAAATAGGCTTTTTGTACTCTTTACAGTTTCGAACAAAATGATATAATACAACTTTGTAAAAAAGGAGTTTCGATTATGGAATTATCATCACTTAACAAAGAATACCAACTTGTGACGCAGGACAATATGGATAAATTTATCCAGCTTAGCGGAATCAACCCAAGCCTTGTTTTGGTTGAAGAATACTGGATCACTTCAGACCAGACGCTTGGAAACCGTTGCTCATATTTTGAGGCTTACAATCAGGCAGAAGAATATGCATACATGCTTGCAGCAAATCGTTCAGCATTAAATGTTGATAATAAAAAGCCTTTCATAATTAAAGTAAACGGTAGAGAAAATACTGCAGACGGACATCTTGAAGATTTCCTTGCAGGAAAAATCAATATCTGATAAAAAACCGGGTATATATCATATTTTTGTTTGATATGTACCCGGTATTTCTTTGTCTGATTCACAGGATGAAACCAGAACATTTTTACTAGCTGAAGAATGCCATCTCCTTGTCCAATTCTACTGCTATATCATTCAATCCGTTGGCCTTCTCTGAGAGAAGCTCCATTGTATCCGAAAGTTCCTGCATGGAAACTCTTGTCTCCTCGGAACTTGCAGCATTCTCCTCAGATATAGAGGAAAGATTTGTGATAACATCCGAGATATTATTGCTTGCCGTCTCGGATCTTCCGACATTTTGCACTATCTCACCGGTCAAAGCTACAGATTTGTTTATATCTTCTATAAGTGCGTCCACCTGCTCGATTGTCCTATGTATGGTAGAACGCTGTTTGCTCATAGTCTCCTGCACGTTTCCGGCTTCTTCCATTGTTCTTCTTGAGTCTTCCGAAAGCCCCTTCATTGCATCCTGTATATTTCTTGCTGCATCCGCAGACTGATCGGCAAGCTGACGTATCTCATCAGCTACAACAGCAAATCCTTTGCCTGCTTCACCGGCTCTTGCGGCCTCAATGCTTGCATTCAATGACAGAAGATTTGTCTGTGCAGCAATTGAGTCTATTATTGTTACCGCTTCACTTATGATATTTACGGCTGAGTTTGTATTTCCTATAAGTTCGACGATTCCATCGATTTCCTCTATGCTCTCTCTTGTAGACAGACGAAGCTCCGTAAGTTTTTCCTGACTCGTCTTTGAATTCTCCTGCATCGAATCGGCAAGCCCCTGCATCTCATTTGTATTTTCAATAATAAGTCCTATTGCTGCATTTATGTCACTGACGCTTGTGACTGCATCTTGAAGTGCCTCTGCCTGCGAGGATGCCCCCACAGCAACATGAGCCACCGAAGCAGTGACATTCTCAGCGGTCTGTGTAATATTGTGAACAGTGGTATTCAAATATCCCGCCGAATCGTCCACTTCATTGGAGGATGATCTCGCATTCCCGATTACACTCCTAATTTTTGATACGGTATCATAAAGCGCAGATGACATCTCACCCAACTCGTCTTTTCTTCCGCGCACCTTATCGCTCAGATTGATTTCAAGATTTCCTGTCGCCATCTGGCGAACAGCCCTTACATTCTCTTCAATGGCTCGTATTATCTGCATGACATACAGAACCATACATATGGTAAATAATATGACGATAAATCCCGCAAGCAAAACCATCCATTTGATACGAGCATTGATGTATGACGATATATTGGCTTTTTTCATACCTACAAAAGCCATTCCATATACCATATTGCTTGTCTCGTCAATTAGCGGATCATACGCCACATAGTATTTTTCATCATTAATAACAACGTCCTTTGCCTCATAGTTTTGCTTTTTGTTGATCACAGTCTCAATGACTGCGTCGGAAGCTTTCGTTCCGACAACCCCTTCTATGCTTGACCTCTGTCTGGTATCCCCCATAAAAAAAGTATAATCATAGCCTGTCTTTTCATGCATATCCGTCTCAAGATTATCTACCTGATTACTTTCTAAAGTATACTCAAGAACCATAGCATACGACCTGCATGCTGCTATAACTCCAGTGGTTACCTCCTCTTCCATTCCTCGTCTCAGATTGATAACCCCGATCAATGTTGCTGCGAATCCAACCATTAAAAGTGCCAACATTACCAAACCGCTCAGCATAAACTTGAGCGATGTCAACCGACTTTTCCTTTCCATACGATACCTCCGTCAGTATCTTCCATTCATTGATCAACCTATATTACCCAACAACGCATGCAAGACCAAATAAACGAATATTAATTTGTGAACAAGTTACTCCATCGACTACCTTCTTTCATATAATTTTTACTTTAAAAGCAAAATAGCTGATTATTATAATACCATAATGTTATTTATCTAACAATAATAATGCAATATGTTTTTTTGTTCGATTGCACCAAAAAGAGGATGCACTTAAATGTGCATCCTTCCAATTGTATAAGTTATATTAAATAGCCACGAGTGACATAAGAGTTTCCTTATCAGTCTCATCTTCAGCCTTTCTTATGACTGATCCCTCGTCTGTTCCGGTGACACAGTATATTCTGCCTTCGGATTCTTTCGCCATAAACGGTGAATGAGTGTTAAATATCACCTGATTCTCCTTTGATATGTCAAACATCAAATCCATAAGATCCTTCTGTGCCCCTGCATGGAGGCTCAATCCCGGCTCATCAAGCAAAAATATCAACGGGAATGCTCCTTAATAAAAAGTTAATTTCAAAAATATTTTATTCCTCAACTTCTTCAGTTGTAAATCTGCTGACTTCAGCCTGCAAACGCTCTGAAATCTCACGATTGCTCTCTGAGTCGTCATGAATTGTGGTCATTGACTCCAGAATGTCTGTAGTACTCTCTGTTACATCAGCCACACCCTGTGTACACTCATTGATAACATTTGAAATATGATCGATCTGAGTTGTCATCTCATTGATGGTTGAGTTCAGTCTTATTGTATTCTGGTTTACAGAATCAAGCACTTCATTGATATCCTCTGCATCCTGATAATACTGCTGTGCAACACCCTCGAACTCATCATAATCTGAAAGTACTGACTCACTTACATAACTCAACATCTCGTTTGAGTTCTCTGCAAGAGTCTCAACAGCTGATATAACCTGTGTACTTATATCCTGAATTGAGTTTGCTGTATCACGGCTGTGCTCTGCCAGCTGACGAATCTCATCCGCAACAACAGCAAATCCTTTTCCTGCCTCTCCTGCACGGGCTGCCTCAATTGAAGCATTGAGTGCCAGAAGGTTAGTCTGCGATGCAATAGACAAAATATCTTCCGTCAAAGTCTGAATCTGAGTAACATTCTTACTTTCTTCAATAGATGTCTCAAGTCCATCTTTTATAGAATAAACCATCTCGTTTGTAGAAGTTTTCTTCTTTTCCGTACTCTCACGAATAATAGTTGCATGTTCCTTAATATCTGCTACACGTCCGGTACCCTCTGCAACCTGATTTGAAACCTGACCAACCGCTGTATTTACATCTCCCGCTCCGTCATTCAAAGAGAGAAGTGTATTATTTGCTGTCTCCATAGATGCAGTCAACTCTTCCATAATAGCGGAAACGTTACTTACATTGTCTCTTGAAGTATTT